>NZ_JBQKLL010000042.1:0-32216 GCF_052116245.1 Blautia sp. Sow4_E7 | reverse complement strand
GCATTTTTCGTCATCATAAAAAACACCGCCCTTCTGATATTTATTATATCAGAAAAGCGGTTCCAACAATAGCAAAACCCTGCAAAAGCAGGGCTTTGTCTACAATCTGAGGTGACCTGTGGAGGTCACCTCGTTTAAATTAGTTTCGCTGTAGCTTGGCAAGCTCTTCTTTTAAACGTAGTACTTCTATCTCGGCAGCGTTAGCACGTTCTGTTTCAGAATCGGCACGTTGAGTTGCAAGGTCGGCGCGTTTTTTTTCGGAATCTGCTCTTTGACGTTCTTTTTCGGTATTTACCCTTTCTGCTGCCTGACCTTTTTCAAAATTTGTACGCATGGAACTCTGCCAGTCCATCCAGTAGCGTTCTCTGGCTTCACATTGCAATTTAATTTTCTTATCTTCTGACAGTTGATGAAGAGTGACAACGGCACTTCCAATCGCCTCTGATTTATCAGCCATTTCAATCATCTCCTTCCAGGTAATTGCGGAAAAAGCCTGTGCCCAGTAGTAGAGTAGACTGCTTTTTTCCTCCTCAGGTACATTCGATAACTGACTTAAGTCTAACACACGGATCTCAAATTTTCCAGTGTATTCATATCCATTTTTCTTATTTCGTAAATTGTATTCATTGTAAAATGCAGCATCTTCTGGAAGTGGAGATGTTGTTACAATGCCAATATGTATGGAAGATTTTGTGGATGTGTAATCCAAGCCCTTTCCCAAATCTGTATGAATGCGGCATAAATAATATAATGAACGGTCTGTCCAGTTCTCAATAGAGCCAACCTGCATTTCCAGATTTATTTTAAGCAGTGCAGCAAGAAGCCCACGGAGCGCCTTTTCTGATGATTGCAAAACGGCACGAAACATATAATCATTTGTCAGACAGTAGGCCAGATTTTCATCTTGATGTAATTTCTTGATGGCATTTAATTCTTCTGTAACTGATTCCTGACGGCGAGTTTCATTGTACATAGGCAATATCTCCTTTAAATTGTTTTACAATCCTGGAATTGTTGTCGAAACGACGAGAATTAATAATTCCTTAGAAATGTAATATTACTGTATCATAAGTTTTTTACGCGGACAATGAAAATCTATCGACAAAGGTCGTCTTTTATCTAGAAAGCTATTCCCCTTTATTGACTTTTAAACAGCAAAATTATATAATGTAACGGATAAAAACAGGGAAAAGTTTTTCAGGAAGCCAGGTGAAATTCCTGCACAAGTCCGTTACTGTACAGTCAGATACTGGATGCTTTTTCAGGACAGGATTTCCTGCGGCAACCGGGAGAAGACTGGTAGGAAAGAAGCTTTGTTGTCAGAACAGGGCTTCTTTTATTTTGGAGGCAAGAAACATGGCACACAAGACTGGATTGGAAGATTACTATGTGATCCGCGGACAAAAGAAAATGCGTTTTGGCTATACAACAGGCTCCTGTGCAGCAGCAGCCTGTAAGGGAGCCTGCCTTATGCTTCTTGGAGGCGGACAGTTGACTTCTGTACCGCTTATGACTCCCAAGGGAATCCTTCTTGATCTGGAACTGCATGATATCCAGATCAGTGAGGATCAGGTTACCTGTGCGGTAAAAAAAGATGCTGGAGACGATCCGGATACCACAAATGGCATTCTGGTGTATGCCACAGTATCAAAGACGGATACTGCCGGAATTGTGATAGATGGCGGAGTCGGCGTGGGCCGGGTTACAAGACCAGGGCTTTCCCAGAAGGTAGGGAAAGCTGCCATTAATCCGGTGCCTCGTGCCATGATCCTTCGGGAAGCAGAGGAAGCTGCCGTTTCCCACGATTATGAAGGTGGTCTGAAGATTGTGATCTCTGTTCCACAAGGCGTAGAGATCGGGAAGAAGACCTTCAATCCCAGACTGGGCATTACAGGGGGAATCTCCATTCTTGGAACTTCTGGGATCGTGGAGCCTATGAGTGAAAAAGCCCTTGTGGAGAGTATCCATGTGGAAATGAAACAGCATTTTACCCAGGGGGAAAAGTATCTTCTTGTGACACCTGGAAATTACGGTGCAGATTATCTGCGCGAGCACATGACCTTACCTTTTGAACGAAATATCAAGTGCAGCAATTATGTGGGAGAAACCATTGATATGGCTGTGGATATGGGCGTGAAGGGAATCCTGTTCGTAGCCCATATCGGCAAGTTTGTAAAGGTGGCGGCTGGAATTATGAATACCCATTCCCACAGTGCGGATGCCCGTATGGAGGTGCTTGTAGCCAATGCCCTCAGAGTGGGAGCAGATGGCGATACAGCCCGGGATATCCTGAATTGCAATACCACAGACGAGGCTCTTGATATTATGCATGAAAAAGGTCTGTTGGAGCCTGCAATGGAAAAGATTATGGAGAAGATCCAGTTTTATCTGGATCACCGCTCTTATGAACAGATTAAGCTTGGCGCGGTGGTCTTTAACAATGTGTATGGATATCTGGGGAAAACCAGGGATGCAGGGAAATTAATTCAGGAAATACAGAAGCAGGATGAGTTGCTTAAATCGCAAGAGTCAATGAATTGCAGGTAATGTTATGTAACACATTTATAGAATAAAGTTATGTTTCGCTTATGCGAAAAGAATCATATAAACGCGGAGTACGTATCCAAGTGTGAAAACCGGCTCCAGAAAGAGAGACATATGACAGGAAAATTATACGGCGTAGGAGTTGGCCCGGGAGATCCGGAGCTGATTACTTTAAAAGCTTTAAGACTTACAAAGGAAGCGGATATATTGGCTTTTCCAGGAGAGGATCCCAGAGAATCAGTTGCCTACAAAATTATGAAAGGTGCATATCCGGAAATTGACAGCAAACAGATGATCTCCCTGCCAATGCCCATGATCAAAGAAAAAGAAGAACTGAAGCGGGTTCATGACGAAGGGGCAAAAATAATTGCAGACTGGCTTGAAAAGGGAAAAAATGTAGTGTTCCTCACACTGGGAGATCCTACTGTATATTCTACCTATATTTATGTACATAAACGGGTGGAACAGTTAGGATATGACACAGAAATCGTCAGCGGTATTACCTCTTTTTGCGCAGTCAGTGCAAGATTCAATGAGGGACTGGTGGAGAAATCCCAGCAGCTTCATGTGATCCCGGCATCCTACCAGGTGGAAGAGGCCCTGAAGCTTCCTGGAACGAAGGTTCTGATGAAAGCCGGTAAAAAGATGCAGGAAGTAAAGGCACAGATCAAGGCTTCTGGTAATAAGGCTGAGATGATCGAAAACTGCGGAATGCCCAATGAAAAAATATACAGAAGTGTGGAAGAAATTCCAGATGATGCAGGATATTATTCGCTGATCATTGTGAAAGAGAAGTAATTGTTGGTAATTATTCAGCTGGCAGTATTCAAAATGCCGTCACTGAGGGAAAATTGAAATATATTTTGGCTCATAACCGTGAGGGTACTGAACAACAATAGATGACAAAGTATTGAAAATATGATAGCCAAGAGAAAAGGAGAGAAAACTATGATTCATTTTGTAGGAGCAGGCTCCGGAGCACCGGATCTGATCACAGTTAGAGGAAAAAAATATCTGGAAGAAGCAGACGTAGTTATTTACGCAGGATCTCTGGTAAATCCCAAACTTCTGGAGTACACCAAGGACATCTGTACCATCTATAACAGTGCGAAAATGACACTGGAAGAGGTTCTTTCCGTTATGGAAAAAGCAGAAGCTGCAGGCAAAACAACAGTCAGACTTCACACTGGCGATCCATGTATTTACGGAGCTATCCGAGAGCAGATGGATGTGCTGGACGAGAAGGGAATTGCTTACGATTACTGCCCTGGCGTCAGCGCATTCTGTGGCGCGGCAAGTGCCTTAAATCTGGAATACACTCTGCCGGATATTTCCCAGAGCGTGATCATCACCCGCATGGAAGGCAGAACCCCGGTTCCGTCAAAGGAAAGCATCCAGTCCTTTGCAGCCCATCAGGCAACTATGGTTGTTTTTCTCAGTACAGGAATGCTGGAAGAACTGAGCAGAAGACTGATCGAAGGCGGTTATACAGCAGATACTCCGGCAGCTATTGTGTATAAGGCTACCTGGGAGGATGAGAAGAAATTCGTGTGCACAGTGGGAACCCTGGCGCAGACAGCCAAGGAGAACAATATTACAAAGACTGCACTTATGATCATCGGTGATTGTGTAAATGCCGCTCATTATGACCGCTCCAAATTGTATGATCCTGGATTTACCACTGAGTTCCGCGAGGCAACGAAATAAGGTCTTGATTTAATATCCATATAAATGGAAAGGGAAAACGGATGAAAATTTCCATGATATGCTACACCCTCACAGGGCAGCAGACTGGCGGAAAATTGAAAACAGGACTGGAAAAACTAGGATATGTTGTTTCTCTTGATACAAAGAGCAAATACATTCCAGGCTCCATAAAAGGGAGCTGCGGGGAATGGACTGGCAGGCAGTTTGAGACCGCGGACAGCATCATTTTCATTGGAGCTACTGGAATTGCTGTGCGTAGCATTGCCCCCTATGTACAGAGCAAAAAGAAAGATCCGGCTGTGCTGGTAGTGGACGAGTGCGGAAAGTTTGTGATTTCCCTGCTGTCAGGGCATCTTGGCGGAGCCAATGAACTTGCTCATAGAGCTGCGGATATTTTACATGCGCTCCCTGTAGTTACAACAGCTACAGATCTTGAGGGAAAATTTGCAGTGGATGTGTTTGCAAAGAAAAATAACTGTCAGATTTTCCGGATGAAAGAAGCAAAAGAGGTTTCGGCTGCGCTGCTGGCAGGGGAAAAGGTTGGATTTTACAGTGAATTTCCCTGGAAGGGGGAATTGCCGAAGGGACTGGTATTGTGCAGAAAAAAGCAGTTTTCCAAGTCAGAAGTTCCTTTTGAGGCTGTGGACGGCACATCTCTTCCGGTAGTGGGAATTGCTGTGACTGTACACAGAAACTGTTATCCCTTTCCTTCAACAACACACGTAGTGCCGCCTGCGGTTGTTCTGGGTATGGGCTGCCGGAAAAATAAAGAATCAGAAGCTGTGGAAAGAGCCGCGTTTAACAGCCTGAAGGAAAATGATATTTATCCAGAGGCAGTTGCCGCACTTGCAAGTATTGACGTGAAAAAAGAAGAACCTGGGCTTCTGACTCTGGCAGAAAAGTTAGATGTTCCCTTTATTACTTTTTCCAGTGAGGAACTTCTAGCTTTGGAGGGAGACTTTACCCCGTCTGCCTTTGTGAGTAAGAATGTGGGGGTAGATAATGTGTGTGAGCGAAGTGCAGTGAAAGCTGCTGGAAATACTGTTATTCATTTTATACAGAGAAAACATGGTGCAGAGGGTGTGACAACAGCCCTTGCCCTTGGAGAATGGAGGATGCATTTTGAATAAAGAAAAGAAAATCTATGTGGTAGGAATCGGTCCTGGTTCCTATGAAGGAATGACAGGAGCTGCCGCCGCAGCACTTGAAAAAAGTGATGTAATTGTTGGATATACCGTTTATATCGATCTTGTAAAAGATCATTTTCCAGGGAAATCTTTTCTCACAACACCAATGAGAAAAGAAGTAGACCGCTGTGTCATGGCTTTTGACGAGGCTATGAAAGGACAGACTGTTTCCATGATCTGCAGTGGAGATGCAGGTGTCTATGGAATGGCCGGGCTTATGTATGAGATTGGTGCAAATTACCCGGATGTGGAGCTGGAAGTGGTAGCCGGTGTGACAGCAGCCACTGGAGGAGCCGCAGTTCTTGGGGCACCGCTGATCCACGATTTTTGTCTGATCAGTCTCAGCGACCTTCTGACTCCCTGGGAAAAAATCGAAAAACGCCTTCTGCTGGCTTCCGAAGCAGATTTTGTGATCGTTCTTTATAATCCTTCCAGCCACAAACGACATGATTATCTGAAAAAAGCCTGCGAGCTTATGCTCCAGCACAAATCTCCGGAAACAGTATGTGGTACGGTACAGAACATTAATCGTGAGGGGGAAAACGCCCAGGTGATGACTCTGGCAGAACTGAAAGACACACAGGTTGATATGTTTACCACCGTATTTATTGGAAATTCACAGACCCGAAATATTAACGGAAAAATGGTAACACCAAGAGGATATAAAAATGTCTGATGTTGTTGTATTTGCAGGCACCACAGAGGGCTGTGAGGTAAGCAGCTTTCTGGCAAGACATAAGGTCCGTGTGCTTGCATGTGTTGCCACAGATTATGGCAGCAAATCTTTAAAAGAGGATGAATACCTGAAAATCCATGCCGGCCGTCTGAACGAGTCAGAGATGGAAGCAATGTTGAGAAAATGCAGCCCCAAGCTGGTTCTGGACGCCACCCATCCTTATGCAGCCGAGGTAACGGAGAATATCCGGACTGCCTGTGAAAATACAGGATTTTCCTATGAGAGAGTTCTTCGTGAAAAAGGAGCCCATCAGGAGAAGGCGGTATATGTGGAAGATACAGAGGCAGCAGTAAAATTCCTGGAAGGCACTGAGGGGAATATTCTTCTTACCACAGGCAGCAAAGAGCTTGGAAAATTTACCGCTTTACCTGACGCAGGAGAGCGCATTTATGCCCGTGTTCTGTCCCTGCCTTCTGTGATGGAAACCTGTAAAAGCTATGGATTTGAGGGAAAACACCTGATCGGCATGCAGGGACCTTTTTCCATGGAATTAAATGGGGCCATGCTTCGTCAGTATGACTGCAAATACCTTGTGACAAAAGATACAGGAAAAGCAGGGGGATTCCAGGAAAAGATTGATGCAGCCCTTATGAATGATGTGATTCCGGTTATTATTGGAAGACCGCTGCAGGAAGAGGGGCTTTCTGTGGCAGAATGTAAGCATATGCTGACAGAACGTTTTGGACTTACCATGAAGCCCCACATTACACTTCTGGGAATTGGAATGGGAAGTGAGGAAACCCTTACCATTCAGGGAAAAAAGGCGGTTCAGAAAGCAGATCTGATCATTGGTGCAAAGCGGATGGCGGATTCCATCCGGGAGCCGGGAAAGCCGGTGCTGTATGAATATCGCAGTGATGTGATCGGGGATTATATTAAGAGCCATCCGGAATATGAGAATATTGTTATAGCTTTGTCTGGAGATGTGGGCTTTTACAGTGGGGCAAAGAAGCTGCTGGACGTTTTGAAAGAAAGAAACTCAGAGGGAGTTTTGGTGGATGGTTCTGAAAGTCAGGGTGACAGTGAAAAAGAGAATGGCTGTGCCGACATTGATATTATCTGTGGAATTTCTTCTGTGGTTTATTTTATGTCCCAGATCGGTTTGTCCTGGGATGATGCAAAGATCACCAGTGCCCATGGTAAAAACTGCAATCTGATTTCCATGATGAAACATAATCAGAAAGTCTTTTCCATTCTGGGAACAGGAAGTGCAGTAGCAGAGCTGGCGCAGAAACTGGTGAAGTATCAGATGGGAGATGTGCTCCTTTATGTGGGAGAAAATCTTTCCTATCCAGATGAAAAGATTTTCCAGGCGAAAGCCAGTGAACTGACTTCCTATGAAGGTCAGGCGTTAAGCGTCGTATGTGCATACAATGAAAAAGCCAGGCCGTCATTTTCCACCCATGGAATTCCGGACGAAGAATTTATCCGTGGAAAAGCACCGATGACAAAAGAAGAGGTGCGCTGTGTTTCCCTTGCCAAGCTGCGTCTTCAGGAAGATTCCATCTGTTACGATGTAGGCGCCGGAACCGGTTCTGTGTCTGTGGAAATGGCACTTCGGGCAGATCAGGGACAGGTCTTTGCGGTGGAGAAAAAAGATGATGCGGTAGCGCTTCTTTACGAAAATAAACAGAAATTTGCAGCCGATAATCTGGAAATTGTAAAGGGAGAAGCACCGGAGGCTCTGGCAGAACTGCCAGTTCCTACACATGCGTTTATCGGCGGTTCGTCAGGAAATCTGAAAGAGATCGTTGCTTTGCTTCTGGAAAAGAACCAGGATGTGCGGATCGTGATCAACTGTATTACCCTGGAAACCATCAGTGAGGCACTGGAGGTGCTTAAGGAATACGATTTCGCAGACCGGGAAGTGGTGCAGCTTGCAGCTTCCAGATCCAAAGAGATTGGACGATATCATCTGATGATGGGAGAGAATCCTATTTATATTATTACCTGCCAGAAGCCGCAGCACATGGAGTGAAGGCTGTTGTAAAATAGTTGACTTTCATATGTGGAAATGGCGGGTTAATTTAGAAATGATAGCTGCAGAATTTTTTTGATGGTAAGGAGGTTTTGCATGGAAAAAAGAATACCCAGGATTTTGCTTGCAGCAGGAGCCAGCGGAAGCGGAAAAACCCTTCTTACCTGTGGGCTTTTGCAGATGCTGGTAAACAGAGGTCTGAAGACCGTTTCTTTTAAGTGCGGTCCGGATTATATTGATCCTATGTTTCATACCCAGGTTATCGGTACCAAATCCCGCAATCTGGACACCTTTTTTACAGGAGAGGAAATTACCCGATATCTTCTTGCAAAAAACAGTGCGGATTGTGAAATTGCAGTAATGGAAGGAGTTATGGGTTTCTATGACGGTGTGGCAGGAACCACTACCCAGGCAAGTGCCTACGACCTGGCAAGAGTTACGGATACCCCTGTGATCCTGATCGTAAACAGTAAGGGAATGAGTGTCTCCCTTGCAGCTTACATAAAAGGTTTTATGGAGTACAAAAAGGACAGCCACATAAAAGGGGTGATCTTTAACCAGATGTCCCCAATGCTGTATCCCAGAATGAAGAAGCTGGTGGAAGAAGAGCTTGGCATTAAAGTACTGGGGTATGTGCCAAAGGTGGAGGACTGTGTGATCGAGAGCCGGCATCTGGGCCTGGTACTGCCAGAGGAAATCCCAGAATTGAAGGGACGGCTTTTAAAGCTGGCAGAAGTACTGGAAAACAGTCTGGAAATTGAAGAGATTCTGAAGCTGGCAAATGAAGCACCAGAGCTCCAATATCCGTCGTTAGAGGCGTATACCTGGAAAAGTCCTTGTAACCTTCGGATTGGTCTTGCAAAAGATGAGGCGTTCTGCTTTTTCTATGAAGATAATTTACAACTGCTGCGAGATATGGGCGCAGAGCTGATCCCTTTTTCGCCCATACATGATAAGCATTTACCAGAAAAGCTGGATGGACTTCTTCTTTACGGAGGTTACCCGGAATTAAATGGAAAAGCATTGGAAGAGAATGCTTCCATGCGGCAGGAAATTGCCACAGCCATAAAGGGCGGTATGCCTTGTCTGGCAGAATGCGGTGGGTTCATGTATCTCCATGAAAAAATGGAGGGAATGGACGGAAATTTCTATGATATGGCAGGCATTATCCCAGGCAAAGTATGGCGTACGCCAAGACTTACCCGGTTTGGATATATTACTTTAGAACAGAATAATGGGCAGATGACAGAAACTAAAATTCGCGTTCTAGGGGAAGCAGATCTTGGTCATAGCCCTGCTCACGAATTTCATTATTTTGATTCGGAAAATTGCGGAACCACGTTTCATGCATCAAAGCCAGAAAGCGATCGAGGTTGGGACTGCATTCATGGAACGGATCATCTGTTAGTTGGTTTCCCGCATTTATATTATTACGCGAATCCGCGAATCCCACAGGCATTTTTAAAAAAATGCCTGGAATATAAGGAGTTACAAAAATGATACGATTACTAACTCTCCCCGCAGGTTTTATCCTTGACCTGCTTATGGGAGATCCAAGATGGCTATATCACCCGGTATGTCTCATCGGAAAGCTGATCAGCGTACTGGAAAAAGGAATCCGGAAAATTTTTCCGAAAACAGACAAAGGGGAGCTGGCAGGCGGCATTCTGGAAGTGATCCTTGTCTGCCTGATTACTTTTTCCATTCCTTTTGGAGTGATCCATCTGTTTTATAAATGGAATTTCTGGCTTGGTTTTGTACTGGAAACCTTCTGGTGCGGTCAGCTGCTTGCAACCAAATCCTTGAAAGCGGAGAGCATGAAAGTATACGACCGTCTGAAAAACGGGACCATCGAGGAAGCACGTTACGCAGTTTCCATGATCGTTGGCCGTGATACCCAGGCGCTTTCCGAAGTTGGGGTGACAAAGGCGGCAGTAGAGACCGTTGCGGAAAATTCCTCTGACGGGATCATTGCACCTATGTTTTACATGGCAATCGGTGGAATTCCCCTGATGTTTTTGTACAAGGGAATCAACACCATGGATTCCATGCTTGGATATAAAAATGACAAATACCTGTATTTTGGAAGATGTGCCGCCAAGCTTGATGATGTGGCAAACTTCATTCCGGCAAGAATTTCCGGCTGGCTGATGGCACTGTCCACTGTTTTCGTGGGAATGGATACCAAAAATGCAGTGAAAATATACAGAAGAGACCGCCGCAACCATGCCAGCCCGAATTCTGCCCAGACAGAGGCGGCAATGGCAGGCGCGCTGGATGTACAGCTGGCGGGAAACGCCTATTATTTCGGAAAGCTATATGAAAAGCCAACCATAGGAGATCCCATCCGATCGGTAGAGATCGAGGATATTCCAAGGGCGAACAAGTTGCTCTATGCTACCTGCATTGTGGGGGCAATACTGTTCTGGGGGTTAAGTGTGCTTCTGAAAGTGATATTTTAGTCATAATTTATAAAACGCCAGCCACGTATTTTTAGGATTAGATTATTCGTTGGCATTTTGAATAAGATTGTTCAGCGGAAGCGGTATATTTAAAGTGCTGATTTTCGATAAAATCGTGTAATTACTTGAATGGAGACAACAATGGAAAAACACATACACGGCGGTGATGTCTATCATCACCAGGGGTGCATCGACTTTTCTGCAAACTGCAATCCCCTTGGCACCCCGGAAGGAATCAAAAGAGCCATTATAGAAAGCCTGGATCACATCAACGATTATCCCCAGGTTGGCTGTGCGCCCCTGAAAGAAGCCATTGCAGAATATGAGAATGTGAAAGCCGGACAGGTGATCTGCGGAAACGGTGCTGCAGAGGTGATCTTTTCCCTGTGCAGGGCGGTAAATCCGAAAAAGGCCCTGGTTCCGGCACCTACCTTTGCTGAATACCAGCAGGCTTTGTACAGCACAGACTGCCAGGTGGAATTTTTTCCTCTGGATGAGAAAAAGCAGTTTGCCCTGGGAGAAGATTTTCTGGAGGCATTGACAGAAGAAATCCACATTCTTTTCCTGTGCAACCCAAACAATCCCACAGGTCTTCTCATAGAGAAGCCTTTGCTGGAAAAAATTCTGAAGCGCTGCAGGGAACGAAATATCCTAATGGCAGTGGACGAATGCTTCCTGGATTTTGTGCAGGCTCCGGAAGCATATACCCTGAAGGAATATCTGGATACCTATGACAATCTTTTTCTTCTGAAAGCGTTTACCAAGCGGTACGCCATAGCCGGTGTACGGTTGGGATACGGGCTTTGCGGGAACAGAAGCCTTCTGGAAAAAATGGAAAGTATGAGCCAGCCCTGGAATGTGTCTTCCATGGCCCAGGCTGCCGGTCTTGCCGCTTTAAAGGAGAAGGAATATGTGGAGGCTGGGCGTCAGATGACGTTTGCCGAGCTTGCATATCTGAAAGAGGAACTGACCAGATTAGGCTATCTGGTTTATCCATCCCAGGCAAATTACGTTTTCTTTACTGGTCCTGTGGATCTGTATGAGAAGCTGGAACAGAAAAAGATCCTGATCCGCGATTGCAGCAATTACACCGGGCTTTCCAAAGGGTATTACCGGGTGGCGGTGAAAAATCACGAGGAAAATCAACAGCTTGTTAAGGCGTTAGAAGAAATAGATGCGAGCAGGTAGAAAACGCGACTTTCATATTGGCTGATAGCAGTTTTTTATGGAATGGATCTAGAAAGTTCGAACTGCTATGTAAGAGCGATACAAAAGGAGGAACATATTTTGGCAAAAGCAATCATGGTGCAGGGGACAATGTCCAATGCCGGAAAAAGCCTTCTGGCAGCAGGCCTTTGCAGGATTTTTAAACAGGACGGGTACCGGGTGGCACCTTTTAAATCCCAGAATATGGCGCTGAATTCTTTTATCACAAAAGAAGGTCTGGAAATGGGCCGCGCCCAGGTGATGCAGGCAGAAGCAGCCGGAATTGCTCCTTCTGTCCTGATGAATCCTATTTTATTAAAGCCTACCAATGATGTGGGCTCCCAGGTGATTGTAAACGGTGAGGTCCTGGGAAACATGAGCGCCAGAGATTATTTTAAATATAAGAAAAAACTGGTGCCGGATATTATGAAGGCTTACAATGCCCTTGCTGCCGAAAATGATATTATTGTTATAGAAGGAGCTGGAAGTCCGGCAGAAATCAACCTGAAAAGTGATGATATCGTAAATATGGGAATGGCAAAGATGGCGAAAGCGCCAGTCCTTCTGGTAGGAGATATTGACCGCGGCGGCGTTTTTGCCCAGCTGATTGGAACGGTGATGCTTCTGGAAGAGGATGAAAAAGAGATGGTAAAAGGCCTGATCATCAACAAATTCCGCGGCGATAAAACCATTCTGGATCCAGGTGTGGAAATGCTGGAGGAGAGAAGCGGGATTCCGGTAGTTGGTGTTGCCCCTTATCTTCACATTCAGGTGGAGGATGAGGACAGCCTTACAGAGCGTTTTGAGACAAACCGCAAAGTGGATCTGATCGATATTGCGGTGATCCGGGTGCCCAGAATTTCCAATTTCACAGACTTTAATCCGTTGGAGAGCATCCAGGGAGTTTCCCTTCGCTATGTGAAAAATCCTTCTGAGCTTGGCAATCCGGATATGATCATTTTGCCGGGAACCAAAAATACCATGGAGGACCTTCTGTGGATGCGGGAAAATGGCCTGGAGGCGCTGATCTTAAAAGAAGCAGCAAAAGGCAAGCTGATCTTTGGAATCTGTGGCGGCTATCAGATGATGGGGGAAACTTTAAGCGATCCTCATGGAGTGGAAGCCGGGGGAACCATTAAGGGGATGGGACTTCTTCCTATGGATACCGTTTTTGCAGAGAAAAAGACCAGAACCAGAGTGGAAGGCTCCTTTGACCAGTTAACAGGAGCATTTGCGAAGCTGAGTGATACGGCGCTGGAAGGGTATGAGATCCATATGGGTGAGACAACCTTAAAGGGAGAAGCAAAGTCATCCACGAAAATCCAGGACAGCGTAACCGGAGAGTGCAAGAAAGACGGTGCTTATCTTGACAATGTGTGCGGAACCTATGTCCACGGCGTTTTTGACAAGGAAGCTGTGGCGGAGGCAATCGTGCAGATCATCGGGGAAAAGAAGGGACTGGATGTATCTGGAATGACGGGCATGGATTTTGATGCATTTAAGGAAACCCAGTATGATATTCTGGCGGCAGAGCTCCGGAAGCATCTGGATATGAAGAAAATATATGAGATTTTGGAAGCTGGAATCTGAAAAAGAGATTGCCTGAATTAAAATATGTGATTTGTAAGGCAGAGAACGATACAGGAGAAGGAGTAGAAATGAAAGTAGAACTGGAAAATGTAAAACCTATGGATATAGAGAAAAGGAGCTTTGAGATCATCACAGAGGAGCTTGGTGACACTCCTCTGATCCCGGGAACAGAGCTGGTGGTAAAGCGCTGTATCCATACAAGTGCCGATTTTGATTACGCCACGAATCTTTGTTTTTCTGAAAACGCAGTGGAGAAGGCGATTCAGGCGATTAAAGAGGGTGCCTGTATTGTAACCGATACGCAGATGGCAAAAGCCGGGATCAACAAGCGTGCCCTTGCCAGATACGGCGGTGAAGTTTACTGCTTTATGTCGGATGAAGATGTGGCAAAAATTGCGAAGAAAAATGGTTCCACCAGAGCCACCGCAAGCATGGATAAGGCCGCCAGCCTTGATAAGAAGCTGATCTTCGCCATTGGAAATGCCCCTACGGCTCTTGTGCGGCTGTACGAGCTGATCGAGGATGGAAAGCTGGATCCGGAACTGATCATTGGCGTGCCCGTTGGTTTTGTGAATGTGGTACAGTCCAAGGAACTGATCATGCACACAGATGTGCCCTATATCGTAGCCCGGGGACGCAAGGGTGGTTCTAATATTGCGGCATGTATCTGCAATGCGTTGCTTTATATGATCGATAATAACCGAGGTTAAAAAATATAGCGTATACTTTGTTTGGGGGTAAATTGATATGATCTCCCTTAGGTAAACAAGGTATACGCTGTTTTTAATATTTATGATGTACTAGAGCCTGTTTGCATGAGAACTTGGTAACTTGCTTGTTGTTAATCTGAGAATACATATTTCAGCAGTTCACAGGCTGGTACGAAATCTTGTACTGGCATGGAAGAACAGGACATGAGTATCGTTATATCATTGTCTGTTTCTTTTAAAATCTGTAAATGCAGGCCTTTGTCGTGGGCCTGTTTTTTTATTTCTTCCCCATTCTTTGTACAGGGCAAAGTAAGTGCCAGACTGGTACCGGCTGCTCCAACCTGGATCTGGCACCCAGAGCCAAACACCTTGCGAACTGCGCTGCGAAGCTGCTTTAATTTGGAAGAATAAAGCCGTTTCAGTCTTCTGGTCTGAGCAGCAAGGTGACCGTCCCGGATAAACTGGCACAGTGCGATCTGCTCTGCTTTGGAGGCTGTCTGGTTATAGAATCCGGCTTTTTTCTTATAAGCCTCCAGAAGCTCTGGCGGCAGGATCATAAAGCTGATACGGATAGAAGGAAGCAGCAATCTGGAAAAAGAACCGATATAAACCACGCCCTGCCCACCGGAAAGTCCGAAAAGAGAAGGAGTAGGCTTCTGGAAATAAACAAACTCGTTTTCGAAATCGTCCTCGATCACCAGGTGATGACGCTCATCTGCATATTTCAAAAGCTCCAGGCGGCGTTTCACTGGCATGATCTCGCCCCATTTTGTCATATGGGCCGGGGAAACGTAGACCACGTCGCAGTCTTTATCACGGTAATGGATGTCATATCCATAATCCCCAAAAACAGTGCTTCCATGAACAAAAGAAGGAGTGGGAAAGGATACCTGGCGAAAATCAGGATACACTTCATGAATAAGGGGACAGAGAATCTGCAGCAGGCTCTGGAAACTGGCACCGACTACAATATCATCCGGGGAGCAGAGGATGTTTCGGCGCTCCCGGATATAATCTGCCAGAGTTTCCCGGAAATCTGCCTCTCCTTGAGGTTCTCCGTAAGTGAGCATTCGTTCGTTCTGGCGGAGGGCACTTTTCATATAACGGCTCCAGAGATCGAAGCGAAAGCTTTCTTTATCTACGCCGGAGGAAGCCAGATCATAGCGGTAGTGCGTTTCATTGTGTTTGCCAGGCTGACTGCTTTGGTGCTGATGGGAAGCAATTTCTGTGACATAGTAGCCGCTCTGGGCTTTTGCCATAATGTAGCCGTCCGCAGCCAGCTGGAGATAAGCAGTCTCAATGGTGGTCCGGGAAAGCTTCAGCTCCTGGGAGCACTTCCGGAGAGAGGGCATTTTGCTGCCAGGTGCCATTTTTCCATCCAGGATCAGCTTTTTGTAATATTCGTAAACCTCCATGTAAAGATGTGTGGTGCGGTTCTGATTTTTTGCAATGTCTAACATAAAACTGTCCCCTCTAAAAAACTTGAATTTGGATATTTCTGTACATACACTTAGGTGCTATTCTACAATATAAACGAAAAATTTACAATAGGAATCATGGCGGGATTCTTGAAGCGCAAATGCGGCAGAAGAAAAGCCAGATGATATTGGAAACAGGAGTGATATATTTGAAAAAAATAGCGGTAATTCAGGATCTGTCTGGCCTTGGGAAATGTTCCCTGACAGCGGCAATCCCGGTGATCTCGGTGATGGGCGTGCAGGCGGTGCCTTTGCCTACAGCTGTGCTCAGCAATCAGACTGGATATCCTTCCTATTACTGTGATGATTATACAGAGCACATGGAACAGATCATGGCGGAATGGGAGAAGCGGGGCTTTTCCCCGGATGGGATTTATACCGGTTTTTTGGCAGATGAGGAGCAGGCGGATAAGATCCTTGATTTTCTCAGAAGATTCCGGAAGGAGAAGACCATGGTGCTGGTGGATCCGGTTATGGGAGATAATGGCAGCGCTTACGGGATATACACAGAAGGCTTGCGGGAAAAGATGCTCCAGCTGGTGAGAAGTGCACAGGTGATCACCCCCAATCTGACAGAAGCATTGCTTCTTTTGTACGGGAAAGAAGAGATGGAAAAACGATACGCCGGGCTTCTGGAACTGGATGGGGAGAAACGGCTGGAGCAGATTGGAAAGATCGGCGAACAGCTGGCAAACGAATTCGGTTTACAGGCAGCTGTGATCACAGGAATCGAATATGCGAAGAAGCAGAAAGCAGCACCTGCGCTAATTTCAGGTGGGGAGGAGAATGGCTCCATGCAGATGGGAAATCTGGTAACAGAAAATGGTCAGGGCTCCTGGTGCTTTGCCCAAAAAACAGGCGGCAGCTATTCTGGAACAGGAGATCTGTTTGCTTCTGTATTAAGTGCTGGCTTGGTGAAGGGCATGTCCATGATGAGCTGCGTGGAACTGGCTGTGAATTTCCTTTCCAAAGCCATTGCAAAGACCGTACAGGAAGGTACAGACCGAAATGATGGTGTCTGTTTTGAAAAATATTTAGGAGAACTTTTATAAAGGAGCGTGTGAATAATGGCTGATATTGTTTATTGTTATAATGATGAAGTATATTTTAATCTGACAAACAAATGTCCCTGCAACTGCACTTTCTGCATCCGCAACAACGGAGATTCCGTAGGCGGAGCGAAGACCTTGTGGTTTGAGAAAGAACCTGCCATGGAAGAGATTTATAAGGCAATTGATGCATTTGACTTTTCCGGTTATAAGGAGGCAGTTTTCTGCGGCTATGGAGAGCCTACCATGGCACTGGATAAACTGATCGCAGTCAGTGAATATATGAGAAGCAAATATCCGGCACATTTAGACCGGAACGGAAACCCTTGCCCGGGAATTAAGCTTCGTCTGAATACCAATGGCCTTGGAGACCTGATCAATAAGCGTTCCATTGCGAAGGAAGTCTGTCAGGCTGTAGATGTTGTATCTATCAGCCTGAACATGCCAGATGCCAAGTCCTATAACGAAGTAGTACGCCCGGCTTACGGTGAAAAAGCCTTTGATGCCATGCTGAAATTTGCACAGGATTGCAAGCAGTATACGGATAATGTGAAATTTACGGTTGTAGATTGTATTGGCAAAGAGAATGTTGAGAAAAGCCGCAAAGTGGCAGAGAAACTTGGCATTCCGTTAAGAGTGCGTGAATATACAGCAGAATAAAAGCGAAAGAATATAAGCAGATATGCTTAAATAAAAAAGACACCATAACAGATCGTATATAAAACCTAACACATTTTTATTAGATTTTATATGTATAAAAATCTGAAGTGGTGTCTTTCATTTTTTCTAATAACAAGCCAAAGTACGTGCTTATATGAGAACTTAGGACTTTTGAGAGTAGGCCGAAGCCTTGTTATGCATTTATAAGCTTCAGTAAAACCTCCCGGAACTGCGGCACGCAAGCCAGGATATCCGAGTTCGTCAGATAAGGCAGCTCCTTATTTCCCCAGTTGGTGATAGTGCCGCCAGCTTCTCTGAGAATTATGGTAGCCCCACTGTAATCCCAGGGCTTCAGATTCTGTTCCAGATAAGCATGCTGCCTTCCGCAAGCCACATAGCAGATATCCAGCGCAGCAGAACCGGTACGCCTGAAGTCTGCACAGTTCATAAAGATATTATAAAATACCGGGAACAATTCCTTTGCCCTGTTTTTCTCATAAGGAGAAGAACCGAAGGACACTACCGCGTCCTTGAATTCGGGCTGGTCAGAGACATGGATAGGAGCCCCGTTCAGGTAGGCACCTTCCCCTTTTGCCCCATAGAACAGTTCCTCGGTAAATGGATTATAAACCACCCCGAAAGTAATCTCCCCATTTTCATAAAGTCCAAGGGAAACGGCACTCAGGTGATAATCCCGGATTAAATTGGTAGTTCCATCAATAGGATCCAGGATCCAGTAAGATTTCGCCGGATCCAGCCCCAGGTTTTCTTTTTCCTCAGCAATCAGTGCGATATCCGGAAATTCCTTTCCAAGCGCCTCTTTCAGATAATTCTGCACAGCCACATCCACATTGGTCACATAGTCAGCAGCCCCTTTTTCCGTAACCTTTTCGTGCGTCATTTCCTGAAAGATCAGCGGCTTTGTCTGCTTTACAAGTTCTATGATCTTAGATTGATTTTCTTTATTCATATGAGTAACACCTCCAGGATAAAATTTACCATAAATAAACAGGAAGGACAAGGCTTTGAAAATGCGAAAAATTGAGTTGTAAAAATTTATTTTTACCTTATAATTACAGTGTAAAAATAAAATTATGGAGGTAAGAGAATGGGTAATTTCACCAAGAAAGCAATTCTCGTGGTAAGCTTTGGAACCAGCCATGAGGACACCAGGAAAGTGACCATTGACGCAATTGAAGAGACAATTGGAGACGCTTTTCCCCAGTACAGGATCTATCGTGCATGGACCAGCAAGATGATCCTGGCAAAAATTGAAAAACGGGATCATATTCATTATGATAACGTGAAAGAAGCCATGGAGCGTATGGCACAGGACGGAATCGAGGAGGTGACCGTTCAGCCAACTCACGTAATGAATGGAGTGGAGAACGATCTTATGAAAGCAGATGTTCTTGCAGCTGCTGATCACTTCCAGTCTGTGAAATTCGGTAATCCGCTGCTTACCACAGAAGAAGACAATGCATATGTGGTAAAAGCAATTGCAGATGCTTTTCCTGTCATTCAGGATAAGAAGACTGCACTTGTACTTATGGGACATGGAACTGAGCACTATGCAAATACAGTTTATGCCGCTCTTGATTACAGATTTAAAGATATGGGATATGAAAATGTGATCGTGGCAACTGTAGAGGGCTATCCAGAAATTGACCAGGCATTGAACCAGCTGGAGAAAAGCGGCGCCAGGAAGGTTGTGCTCGCACCGTTTATGATCGTGGCAGGTGACCATGCCAGGAATGATATGGCAGGGGAGGAAGCAGATTCCTGGAAAAATGTGATCGGAGCGAAAGGCTATAAAGTTGAAACCGTTCTGAAGGGGCTTGGCGAATACGAAAGCATCCGGAGTCTGTTTGTAGAGCATGTAAAAACCGCCAGATAATTGCCCCCAATTTGTGAATTGGCAAATAATGTTGTTGTTTTTAAAGAAGAGATATGCTAGACTGTTGAAGTAATTGAATACCAGTTAAGTGAACAGCGATTTCGCTGTGAGAGGGAATCAGGTGCAAAGCCTGAACGGTTGCGGCCACTGTATACAGGAAGGCTGGCTTATGAAAACCATTGCGCATATGCGTGAGAAGGGAAGCCATGCTGCTACTACCTGCGAGCCAGGAAACCTGCTTGACGAAGGTAAGAAGAGGAGCTTCCGTAAAAAGTGCCTTTTAAGTCACTGGCAGCAGTGACGCTTTTTGAAGCCCCATCTTTTCGGTTACGAAAACAAACGAAAAGAGAGGAAAAGAAATGAAAAACAAAGTTTTAACCACAAGAATCATGGCTATGATGATGGCAGCTGCTATGACTATGTCCGCATCACCTGCAGTGTATGCAGCAGAGCGTGCAGACTCCGAGACAATCAAAGAGGATAACCAGCCGGCAGAAGAGACCGCAGATGCTTCCGAGGAAGAGACTGCTTCTGAGGGCGAGACCAGAACAGAGTATCCTTTAACTATCACCACCTATGATTACGATGGAAACGAGATCGAAACCACCTATGAAAAAGCACCGGAAAAGGTTATCGCTGTATACCAGGGCAGCATTGAGACAATGCTGGCACTTGGACTTGAGGACCGCCTTGTTGCAACTGCAGGCCTTGATAATGAAGTTCCGGATGATCTGAAAGAAGCATTTTCTAAAACCAATTATCTTGATGAATTTACCCCATCCCTTGAAACTGTAACCATGCTGGAGCCAGATATGATCCTTTCCTGGAGTTCCCTGTTTTCTGATAAGAACCTTGGAAATGTAACCAACTGGATCGACAAAGGTTGCAATACTTACTATAACTCCAACACCCGTCCAGGTGGTGAGAGAACACTGGAAAATGAATATACAGATATCCTGAATCTTGGTAAGATCTTTGATGTACAGGATAAAGCAGAAGCAATTGTTGACGATATCAAAGCTGTTATTGACAACACACTTGAGGCAACAAAAGACGTAGAAGAGAAACCTACTGTAATGGTTCTTGAGCCACTTGGTGAGGACATTACAAACTACGGCGCAAGCAGCCTCGGCGGAGATATGGTAACCAAGTTAGGTGCAACTCTTGCAAATCCGGATGCCTCTACCGTTGGAAAAGAGGACATCATTGCTGCAAACCCGGATGTGATCTTTGTGGTATACATGCCATATGCAGGTGACGATCCACAGAGTGTTCTGGAAAGCCAGATGGCTGTGATCCAGGATGATGAGGCCCTCCAGAGCCTTGACGCAGTAAAGAATGGCCGTGTATATCCGATCATGCTCAGCGAAATGTACGCAAGTGCAACCCGTACCCAGGACGGAGTGGAGACATTTGCAAAAGGATTATATCCTGACGTTGCAATTGATTAATTTCTGTTTTGGAACGGATACTTAAATATTGAGGAAAAAACAGTGAAAAAAGAGAAAATTTTTCGTTCATCTATTTATGCAACAGCCCTTGTGGGACTTGCCGCATTTCTGATTTTTTCCATACTGGCAGCTGTTACATTTGGAAATGCAGATCTGTCATTGAAGGATGTATACAGCGTGATCCTGTACAAAATATTCCACATAAAAAGTATGGCCTCCTACTCTGAGGGGGCCATTCATGATGTTGTATGGCTGATCCGTCTTCCAAGAGTTCTTCTGGCACTGGCGGTAGGTATGGCCCTTTCTGTGTGTGGCGTGGTCATGCAGGCAATTGTGCAGAATCCTTTGGCAGATCCTTATGTACTTGGAATTTCTTCCGGTGCTTCTTTTGGGGCAACTCTGGCGATCATGCTTGGAATCGGCGGCTTCCTTGGAGGAAACTCCGTAGGGCTTTGCGCATTTATAGGAGCCATGGTCACCTCCTTTGCGGTTATTGCAATTGCCAATATGGGAGGCAAAGCAACATCAGCAAAGCTGATTCTTGCAGGAATGGCAATCAGCGCAGTCTGTTCTGCTTTTTCCAATTTTGTGATCTACATAACAAATGATAAAAATGGTGCCACAGAGGTTATGAAGTGGAACATGGGAAGTCTTGCAGGAGCCAATTGGTCAAGAGTAAGTGTGATGCTTCCTGTGACGCTGGTGTGTGTAGTGCTTTTCTGGACACAGTACAGGAATTTGAATCTAATGCTGCTTGGAGATGAAGTATCTATTACTCTGGGAACAGATCTGCACAGATTTCGGACTGCATACCTGATCCTTTCTTCTGTGATGGTAGGTTTTGCCGTGTATTGTGCCGGAGTGATCGGCTTTGTGGGGCTGGTGATCCCTCATGTGGTGAGAATCCTGTTTGGAACAGACCACAGCCGCCTGATCCCGCTTAGCGCCCTGCTTGGCAGTTCCTTTCTGATCTGGTGTGATGTGGCGTGCCGTGTGATCCTGAAAAACTCAGAAATGCCTATCGGTGTTCTGGTTTCTATTATCGGAGCTCCTTGCTTTATCTATTTGCTGGTTCGCAAATCTTATGGTTTCGGAGGGAAAAAGGGATGAAAATAACCACAGAAGACATCCGGGTAAATTTTCAGGCAAAGGAAATCCTTAAGGGAATTTCCATTGAAACCAGGGATAAGGAACTGGTGGGGATCATTGGACCTAATGGAAGTGGAAAGTCCACTTTGCTGAAGTGTATTTACCGTGTATTAAAGGCAGATTCCGGAGCTGTATATCTTGATGAGGAAGAGCTTTATTCCATGAATGCAAAAAGCTCCGCAAGGAAAATGGCAGTGGTAGCCCAGCACAATTACTATAATTTTGATTTCAGCGTAAGAGAAGTGGTTTTGATGGGACGTGCGCCTCATAAGAAAACTTTGGAAAGAGACAATGCAGATGACTACCGGATCGTAGAAGAAGCGCTGAAAACCGTTCAGATGGACAAATTTGCAGACCGCAGCTTTTCCACTTTATCAGGAGGTGAACAGCAGCGGGTAATTCTTGCAAGAGCTCTTGCACAGCAGACGCCTGCCCTGATCCTGGATGAGCCTACCAACCATCTTGACATTACCCATCAGATCATGTTGATGAAGCTGGTAAAGAATCTGGATGTTACCGTGATTTCCGCAATCCATGATCTGAATATTGCGGCTGCATACTGTGACCGGATCTATGTTTTAAAAGACGGTGTTCTGGAGGGTGAAGGCACCCCTAGGGAGGTTTTGACACCGGAGCTGATCCGGCGGATCTATACGGTAGAATCAGAAGTGGTCTATGACAGTCAGGGTAAAATGCATATTTTGTTCTTATAAAATAAACAGGCACAAGGGTTAAAAGGTGAGAAAAATGACAAAGATCGGAATTTTGACCTGTCTTCATTCCAATGATGTCTGTGCCAGGGTGGGATGCCTGAAGGCTTTTATGGAACGGGAGGCCTTTTTTAAGGAATATTCCCAGGATACCTCTCTGGCAGCCATGATGACATGCAATGGATGTAAAAGCATGAATCCTGCAGAACCAGATGAGGACAAAGGAATTCTGGAAAAAATTGACAGGCTGGTTAGTGAAGACATAAAGGTTATGCATGTTGGTGTATGTCGTCTGATCGGCGGCAAAAAAGAGTGCCCAAGAATAACCCGTATCTGTGAAATGATGGAAGACAGAGGCATTCAGGTGGTTAGAGGCACCCATAGAGAATGAAAAGATAAGATGGGCATAAGAGAACTTCCAGACGGATAAATGGAGTATGGATTACTTTGAATAAAGTAACAGTACCCATAACAGAATCGTCTGGAAGTTTTTCATTGTTGTTTTATTGACAATCCCCCTATGAATTAGTAAAATTAGCGGTGGCGGAAAAAGGATAGAGAGATAGAACGCCGAAGCAAAAAGTTTTAAGGAGAATTACATAAGATGAGTATTTCCATGATTGGAATCGACCATAGTATGGCTCCGGTAGATATACGGGCCTTATTTGCATTTACCAGAAAAAATGCAGGGGAGGCAATGGAGAAAATAAAAGAGCAGCCTGGAATAAACGGCTGCATTATCCTGTCCACATGCAACCGTCTGGAAGTCTGGGCAAGTGTGGAGGAGGACGCAGAGCTTTCTTTATATGAAGAGCTTTGCAAATTAAAAAACATACAGAACAGTGAATATGAGAAATATTTTATAAAACGGGAAGGCCACGATGCTGTGGAGCATCTGTTCTATCTGGCTTCCGGGCTGAAATCCCAGATCCTTGGGGAAGACCAGATCCTGACCCAGGTAAAGGATGCCCTTGGAATCGCCAGAGAGCATTTTACCACAGACGGCGCACTTGAGGTGCTTTTCCGGATGGCTGTGACAGCTGGCAAGAAAATCAAAACAGAAGTGCCATTTTCCCATGGAAATCCTTCTGTGATCCATCAGGCCATACAAATGCTGGAAAAGCAGGGCTACTCCGTAAAGGAGAAGGTCTGTATGGTGATCGGAAACGGTGAGATGGGAAAGGTGGCAGCACAGACTTTGATGGAGGCTGGCGCCGATGTGACGGTAACGGTCCGCCAGTACCGAAGCGGTATGGTAAGCATTCCTTTTGGATGTAAAAGGATTAATTATGGGGAACGAATGGAATATCTGCCAAAATGTGATCTGGTAGTAAGCGCCACTGCAAGTCCTAATTTTACCCTGCGTGAGGAGCTTTTTGAAGAACTGGAGCTGGAGAAATCCATTGTGCTTATTGATCTGGCGGTTCCAAGAGATATTGAACCGGAAGTAGGCAGATTTGAGGGCGTTACCTTATACGATATGGACAGCTTCAAAACAGATGAAAAGCCAGCTGAGCTGCAGGAAAACTTAGAAGCAGCAGGAAGGATCGTCCGGGAACAGATGGATGAATTTTTCAAATGGTTAGAGGGCAAGGACCTGATCCCGCGTATACAGGAAATTAAAGAAAGCGCAGTCAATGATTTTAATCTGCGCATTATGAAGCCGCTGAAAAACACCCATATGGAAGATGGGGAAAAAGAGCAGCTGATGAACGCTGTGGATCGTGCAATGGAGAAGGTTGTAAACAAAATGCTGTTTGGTCTCAGGGATAGCATGAACGAACAGGCATTTCTGGAATGTGTAGCAGGACTGGAGAAAACATATGAAAAATAAGCGTTATTTTCCACTGTATGTGGATTTATCGGATAAGAACATCGTGGTAGTGGGTGGGGGAACCATTGCCACAAGAAGAGTGAAGGCATTATTATTATTTACCAGGAATATTACAGTGATCGCACCAAAGATGACAGCGGATCTCTGGGAACTGGGCAAGCTGGGCAAGATCCAGATCCAGCCCCGCCCGGTGAAAAAATCAGATTTTTCCATGGCGTATATGGTGCTGGCTGTTACCAATAATACAGAGTTAAATGAAGAGATTTACCGGATCTGTAAAGAAGAGGGAATTTACGTAAACGTTGCAAGTGATAAGAACTTATGCGACTTTTACTTCCCCGGAATCTGCCTGAAAGACGACATTGTAGTAGGAATTACAGCCAGCGGTGTCAATCACAAGAAGGCAAAAGCCGTCAGGGAAAAAATGCAGGCACTTCTGGAAGAACTGGAAAAAGATGAGGATAGTTATGAATAAAAAAGTTGTGATCGGAAGCCGGGAAAGTAAGCTTGCCGTACTGCAAAGCCAGATGGTGAGGGACTACATTGTCTGTCATCACCCGGAAATGGATGTGGAGATTCTCACCATGAAAACCACAGGGGATAAAATTCTGGACCGTACTCTGGATAAGATTGGCGGAAAAGGCCTGTTTGTAAAGGAACTGGACCGGGCTCTTCTGGAGGGAAGAAGCCAGCTGTCTGTCCACAGCCTGAAGGATATGCCCATGGAAATTCCGGAGACACTTCCCATACTTGCTTTTTCCAAAAGGGAAGATGTAAGGGATGTGCTGGTCCTTCCAAGGGGCTGTGAAACATTGGATCCTTCCAAGCCTATCGGCTGTTCCAGCCTTCGGAGAAAGCTGCAGCTGAAAGAAATTTTTCCGGACATGAAGGTGAAAAGCATTCGTGGAAATCTCCAGACAAGACTGGAAAAGCTGGATAACGGTGAGTATTCGGCGCTGGTTCTTGCGGCCGCAGGCCTGAAACGTCTGGGACTGGAAAAAAGGATCAGCCGGTATTTTGATACAGAGGAAATGGTTCCGGCAGCAGGACAGGGAATCCTGGCTGTCCAGGGGCTTCAGGGACTGGAATATGATTTCCTGAATGGGTATGATGATCCGGAGGCGCATCAGGCTGCCGCTGCAGAGAGAGCTTTTGTAAAATATCTGAATGGCGGATGCACTTCGCCTGTAGCGGCCTATGGAGAGATCCAGGATGGTCAACTGAAGCTTACCGGCCTATATTATGAGGAAGAAACCGGCCATTATCTGAAGGGGTGTAAAACAGGAAGTCCTTCCCAGGCAGAGAAACTTGGAATTTCCCTTGCAAAAGAGCTGCAGGAACGCTGTAAGGTGGAGTATAAGGAATCCAATTTACAGGAAGACAACAAAAAAGAGATGGGAAAAGTCTGGCTGGTGGGAGCTGGTCCTGGAGATGTGGGACTTTTCACCATGAAGGGTGCCCAGGTTCTGGACGAGGCGGATGTGGTGGTTTATGACAGTCTGGTAGGGCAGGGGATCCTGACCCGCATCCCTGCTTCTGCGAAACTGATCAATGTGGGAAAACGCGCAGGACACCACACCATGTCCCAGGAGATGATCAACCAGGTGCTTGTAGACGAAGCCAAAAAAGGCAGCCGGGTAGTGCGCCTGAAAGGCGGCGATCCCTTCCTCTTTGGAAGAGGAGGCGAGGAGCTGGAGCTACTCACGAAAGAGGGCATTCCTTATGAGGTGGTTCCTGGTGTGACTTCTCCAATTTCCGTACCTGCTTACAATGGAATTCCTGTGACACACAGAGACTTCTGTTCGTCTGTCCATGTGATCACCGGACATAAGCGCAAGGGAATGGAGTACGACATTGATTTTTCTGCACTGGTACATACAAAGGGAACTCTTGTTTTCCTTATGGGGATCACGGCCATGGAGGATATCTGCAATGGGCTTATGAAGGCTGGCATGGATCCGGATATGCCTGCGGCTGTTTTGTCCAAGGGAACTACAGCAGGACAGAAACGGGTGGTGGCAACGGTTAGTACCTTAAAGGCTGCATCTGACCAGGCGAAGATCCAGACGCCGGCCATTATTGTGGTAGGAAAGGTATGCACTCTGGCAGATGATTTTGCGTGGTACGAAAAGCTGCCCCTTGCAGGGTGGAAAATTCTGGTCACCAGGCCAAAGGAGAATATTTCCAGAACAGCAGCCCTTCTTCGGGAAAAAGGAGCAGAGGTGCTGGAGCTTCCATCCATCTGCATCACCCATTTGGAAGACCAGAGCAGGCTTTATCAGGCGTTCTCAGAGATCCGCAGTTACGACTGGCTGGTATTTACCAGTCCGGCAGGGGTGGAGGTTTTCTTCCGGCAGATGGCAAAAAAGAAGATCGACCTGCGTTCTCTTGGAAATGCAAAGATTGCGGTGATCGGAGAGGGCACCAGAAAGAAGCTGCTGGACAGAGGAATCTATCCGGATTTTATGCCTTCTGTTTATGATGGAGATACCCTTGGAAAAGAGCTGGGCGGCCTTTTAAATGGAACAGAGAAGATCCTCATTCCAAGAGCTTCCCTGGGAAATAAAAGGCTGACAGAAGAACTGGCAAAAACAGGTGCGCAGGTGGATGACGTTCCAACCTATGAAACGGAGTATGTAAGCTGTCCACTGATCAATGAGAAAAAAGAATTTGAAGAGGGGGCCATTGACCTGGCTGTATTTACCAGTGCGTCTACAGTCAAAGGCTTTGTAGAGAGCACCAAAGGACTTGATTATTCTAAAGTTCGTGCCGCATGTATCGGAACACAGACCCGCGCAGCGGCGGATTCCTATGGAATGAAAACATATATGTCAGAAAAAGCAACCATCGACAGTCTGATCGAACTGGTTGAGACACTGAAGAGGAGTGAAGAGAAATGGAACTGATTAAGAGACCAAGAAGATTAAGAGGTGGGGAAACCTTGCGAAAAATGGTAAGAGAGACCAGAATGGACAAGTCTTCTCTTATCTATCCGCTGTTTGTAATGGAAGGAAATGGAATCCAGGAAGAAATCCCTTCCATGGAAGGCCAGTACCGTTACAGCCTGGACCGTCTTCCCTATAAGCTGGAACAGCTGGAAAAAGCGGGGGTAAGCAGCATTATGCTTTTTGGAATCCCGGATCACAAGGATGAAGTCGGAAGCGGTGCTTACGCCCAGGATGGCATTGTACAGAAAGCACTTCGGGAAGCTAAGAGCCGGTTCCCGGAAATGTATTATGTGACAGATGTGTGTATGTGTGAATATACTTCCCACGGTCACTGCGGTGTTCTCTGCGGCCATGACGTAGACAATGACAAGACACTGGAGCTTCTGGCGAAGACCGCTTTGTCCCATGCGCAGGCTGGCTCCGATATGATCGCACCTTCTGATATGATGGACGGCCGTGTGGCTGCCATCCGTAAGGAGCTGGATCTGGGCGGCTATACCAATGTTCCGATCATGTCTTATGCTGTGAAATATGCTTCCGCATTCTACGGTCCGTTCCGTGATGCTGCCGGAAGTGCACCTGCTTTTGGAGACCGCAAGAGCTATCAGATGGATTTCCATAACAGAAGAGAAGGTATGAAAGAAGCTCTCATGGACATTGAAGAAGGGGCTGATATTATTATGGTGAAGCCAGCTATGTCCTACCTTGACATGGTATCTGAGATTTCCAAGGCGGTGAATGTTCCGGTTGCTGCTTATAGTGTAAGCGGTGAGTATGCCATGGTGAAGGCTGCTGCAAAGATGGGCTGGATCGACGAGGAGCGGATCATTGGAGAGATGGCAGTAGGAGCTTACCGTGCCGGTGCCCATATCTATATCACCTATTTTGCAGAAGAAATCGCAAAAATGATGGACGAAGGGAGAATCGGATAATGACAAAGTCTGAGAAGCTTTTTGAAAGAGCAGTAAAAAGGATCCCTGGGGGCGTAAACAGCCCGGTGCGTGCCTATGGTGCCATTGGGGAGGCTCCGCGGTTTATTGACAGAGCGGATGGCTGCTATATTTATGATGTAGATGGCAACCGTTATATTGATTACATTGATTCCTGGGGTCCAATGATCCTGGGACATAATTTCCCAGCGATCCGGGAAAGTGTTCTGAAGGCCTGTGAAAAAGGTCTGAGCTTTGGCTGTGCTACAGAGATTGAAGTAGAGATGGCAGAGTTTATCTGTGACAGGATCCCTCATGTGGATATGATCCGTATGGTCAATTCCGGAACAGAGGCCGTTATGAGCGCCATCCGTGTGGCAAGGGGATTTACAGGGAAAAATAAGATCATCAAATTCGCTGGCTGTTATCATGGACACAGCGATGCCATGCTGGTAAGTGCAGGCTCCGGTGTCATGACAAGTGGTGTGCCGGACAGTGCCGGTGTGCCAAAGGGCTGTACAGAGGACACCATGCTGGCTGTTTACAATGATCTTGGCAGTGTGGAGAAGCTTTTTGCCCAGGCTGATGGACTGGTGGCAGCGGTGATCGTGGAAGCAGTTGGAGCTAATATGGGCGTAGTTCCGCCAAGGGAAGGATTTCTTCAGGGACTTCGCGCTCTTTGTGACAAATATCATGCCCTTCTTATCTTTGACGAGGTAATCACTGGATTCAGACTTGCTTTTGGCGGTGCAGCCCAGTATTTTGGCGTAACCCCAGACCTTGTTACCTATGGAAAGATCATTGGAGCGGGAATGCCGGTTGGCGCATACGGCGGAAGAAGAGATGTGATGGAGCTGGTTGCACCGGCAGGCAAGGTTTATCAGGCAGGTACTTTAAGCGGAAACCCGGTGGCTATGGCAGCCGGCCTTACCCAGCTGAAATATCTGTATGATCATCCGGAAATCTACACAGAACTGGAGAAAAAAGGAGAGCTTCTTTACGGTGGAATGGAAAAGATCGTAAAGGAAAAAGGTCTGGAGTATCAGATGAACCATGTTGGCTCTCTTGGAAGCCTGTTCTTTACAAAGCAGCCTGTTGTAGATTATGTTTCCGCCAAATCTTCGGATACAGCGGCTTTTGCAGAATATTTCAAAAAGATGCTGAACATGGGAATCCATATGGCTCCTTCCCAGTTTGAAGCCATGTTCCTGTCCGCAGCCCATACAGATGAAATTATTATGGAAACTCTGAATGCAGTAAAGCTTGTTCTTTGAAATTGTGTGTGGTATAATTTAGGCACAATTACATAAAAGAAACCAGAATACGAGTTGCAGCGTTGCGCAGTAACCCGTTGCGCTGTAAATGAGATCGGAAAAGAACAGCGTGAACGAACGGTTTCCTTAAAAGAGACTGTAGGAGGCTAGACAAATGGGTAAGAAATATGTGGCTTATGTAGGAACCTATACTCACGGAACCAGTAAAGGAATCCAGGTTTACGACGTGAACCTGGAAGAAGGTACTCTCACAGAGAGAAGCGAAGTGGAAGTAAGTAATGCATCCTATACCGCAGTATCCAAGAATGGAAAGTATCTTTACTCCATCGAGGATGAAGGCGTTGCGGTATTTAAGCGTGATCATAATGGTGATCTGGCGCGTATTAACAGCGTCGATATTGATGGCATGAGAGGCTGTTTCCTTGCGACAGACGTAGATGGCAAATATCTCTATGTAGCAGGATATCATGATGGAAAGGTAACCGTTGTACACACCCACAAGGATGGACGTCTTGGAAGCGTTATGGATGGTGTTTTCCACACTGGTCTTGGAAGCGTTGCAGAGCGTAACTTCCGTCCCCATGTAAACTGTGTACGTCCCACACCGGATAACAAATATCTTTGTGCTGTAGATAATGGAATTGACCAGATTAAGGTTTACCGCATTAATAAGCGCACAGATAAGCTGGAACTGGTTGATATTGTACGTTGTCCAAGAGAGAGCGGTCCTCGTATTATCCGCTTCAGCGCAGATGGACGATTTGCATATGTGCTGTTTGAGCTGAGCAATGAGATTAAGGTCTACAGCTATGATGGAAGTGGAGATGCTCCGGAGTTTGAATTGCTTCAGAGTATTTCTACCCTGGCGAAGAAGGAATACGGAAGCGTATCCCATAATGCTGCTTCCGGACTTGCACTTGCACCAGATGGCAAGCACCTGTTCTGCACCACAGCTGGTGAGAACACAGTGGGCATGTTTGAAGTGGATTCTGAGACAGGACTTCTGGAACGCAAGTTTGTCCTTCCAGTGAGCGGTGACTATCCGAAAGACCTTGTAATTTTCCCGGATAACCAGCACATTGCAGTTGCCAACCACTCCAGCAACAGCATTACCACCTTTAAGGTTGACTATGAGAAGAACATCATTATGATGAAAGGCAAGCCGCGTAAGATCGAGACTCCGAACTGTATCAACATCTGGCCGGTACCGGATGGGGAGGATATTGAGGATTTAGAGGCATAAGCATATTTCTGAGAAGTATGCTGTTTTGAACAGTTATTTTTCTTATAAATTCTACGAATATTGAAGGCAGCTATCTGAATGAGAGAAATTCAGATAGCTGCCTTTTTCGGCAATTGAAGCAAAGCTTTTTATGCTTGGGAAAAGGCGTATTTGTATGAAAAAAGACCTCTTTCCCGGTAAGAAAGAGGCCTGAGAATGAACTTGTTTGTTTAAAGATAGAAGTCTTTCACATAATCCATACGCGCACTCATGTTAGAGAACATGGCGTCTACCAGGGTGATAGCAGCCATGGATTCTACCACAACAACGGCGCGGGGGACGATCACGGGATCGTGGCGGCCTTTGATCTCGATGGAAATATTTTCACCGGTGGTAGTGACGGTCTGCTGAGGCTGGGCGATGGAAGGGGTTGGCTTAATATGGGCGCGGAGCAGGATCTCACCGCCGTCGCTGATACCGCCTAAGATACCGCCAGAGTGGTTGGTAGTTTTTACAATTCTGCCATTTTCCATGTGAAAGCCGTCATTGTCTTCGGAGCCCTTCATAGTGGAAACTTTTACACCATCACCGATCTCCACTGCTTTTACAGCTCCGATGGACATAAGAGCTTGTGCAAAAGCGGCATCCAGTTTGCCGAAAACCGGATCTCCGATTCCGGCAGGAACGCCATTTATGCGGCACTCAATAACGCCGCCTGCGCTGTCCTCCGCTTTCATGCACTGTTCCAGGTACTGGGCGGCTTTTTCGGCAGCAACCATATCCGGCATATAGAAGGAGTTCTCCTTTATCATTTCCGGATGGTAGCTGTGGCAGGAGATGGGGCCGATGGAACTGGTGTAAGCCTGCAGGGTAATGCCAAGCTCTTTCAGGATCCTGGCAGCAATAGCGCCTGCGGCAACTCTGCCAATGGTCTCGCGCCCGGAGGAACGTCCGCCGCCTCTGTAGTCACGGAATCCGTATTTGCTGTCAAATCCAAAATCAGCGTGTCCCGGACGATAGGTCTGTGCAATATTTCCGTAATCCCGGGAGCGCTGGTCCTTGTTCCGCACGATCATGGAAATGGGCGTTCCGGTGGTCTGTCCTTCAAAGACACCGGAAAGGATTTCAACTTCATCCCCCTCGTTGCGTGCGGTGGTGTAACGGCTCTGACCTGGCTTCCTTCTGTCCAGATAAGCCTGTATGTCTGCTTCGGTAAGGAAAAGTCCTGCCGGTACGCCATCTACAACAGCTCCTAATGCTTTGCCATGTGATTCTCCCCAGGTAGTGACTGTAAATTTTTTTCCAAATGTTGACTGACTCATAGGCATAAGATCCTTTCTGCTTCTGCTTTATCAAAGTAAAGTGCGAATATAACTTTAATAACACCTATATTATTCACGGCACAGCCGTGAAAGTGGCTGAAAGCCATATAGTTACTGTATTTTGCTGAATATTGCTTTTCACCTATCAAGTGAATGAAAAAAGAGCATCCATT
>NZ_JBQKLL010000041.1:0-33178 GCF_052116245.1 Blautia sp. Sow4_E7 | reverse complement strand
TCATAAAGGGAATGCTCTTTTTCTTTCTATAGATTTATGGTCATTATAACCGTCTGTTCATGGACTGGCAAGCCCGGTAGCTTTCGGATAAAAAACGGTAGCTATAACAATTGGACTGGGAAACCGAACTAACACGAATATGGAAAAATTGCTGAAAGAAATTGATGCAATGGCACCATTTTGCAGGGAATATAAGAATGAGATTCGTAAGATGACGCAGATGAAAGTTTGTGAGAATCCTGACTTTGCATTGGCAGCGCTTTATTTCTGGGGATTCATAGAGAAAGAAGATACAATAGAAGCGATGAAAATGCATTATCTGACAAGAATCTGTGAGAATCCCGATAAATTAGGAAAAAAAGTGGTTTTTGATGATGCGTATTATTTAGATTATCTGGTAAAGAAAAACAGAGCCAACATGACCTGATGAGCAGATAACTGGGTAAGAAACAGGAATGTTACCTTTGAAGGCCGTGAATAAAAAGAACAGCCATGCGAATAATTCGCCTGACTGTTCTTTTTTGCCAAAAAACAATTATTTCTCAACCAGCAATGACTTACCAGTCATCTCAGCCGGCTGCTCCATGCCCATAAGCTGGATCAGGGTTGGGATGATGTCTGCCAGGCAGCCGTTCTCGCGAAGGGTGTATTTCGGATCTGCATTTACCAGAATGAACGGTACCGGGTTGGTGGTGTGAGCGGTGTATGGCTCGCCTGTTTCGTAGTCTACAAGCTGCTCAGCGTTGCCGTGGTCAGCACAGATGAACATCTGTCCGTCAACCTCTTTCAGAGCCTCTACAGCCTTTCCTACGCACTCGTCAACAGCCTCAACAGCCTTAATTGCAGCTGCCTCAACGCCGGTATGTCCAACCATATCCGGGTTAGCAAAGTTGATGATGATCACGTCGTATTTCGCAGATTTGATAGCTGCAACGAGCTTTTCGCAAACCTCTGGAGCGCTCATCTCTGGCTGAAGGTCATAGGTCGGAACCTTCGGGGACTTCACAAGGATTCTGTCCTCGCCTTTGTTTGGCTCCTCAACGCCGCCGTTGAAGAAGAAGGTTACGTGAGCGTATTTCTCTGTCTCAGCGATACGTGCCTGAGTCATGTTGTGAGCTGCAAGGTACTCGCCGAAGGTGTTGTGAAGCTGAACCTTGTGGAATGCAACCAGTTTGTTTCCGATGGTGTCATCGTAATCTGTGAAGCATACATAGGTAAGGTCAAGACGTTTCTCTCTTGCGAAGCCTGTGAACTCGTCATCACAGAATGCTCTTGTGATCTCACGTGCACGGTCAGGTCGGAAGTTGAAGAATACAACAGAGTCCTTGTCAGAAACAACAGCAACTGGCTTGCCGTCTTTCTCGATGACGGTTGGAAGAACGAACTCGTCTGTCTTGCCGTTGTCATAGGATGCCTGTACAGCCTCAGCTGCGTTTGTTCCCTTAACGCCTTCGCCCTTGGTAAGTGCGTTGTAAGCAAGCTCAACACGATCCCAGCGGTTGTCACGGTCCATTGCATAATAACGTCCGGAAACAACACCGATCTCGCCTACGCCAAGCTCATCCATCTTCGCCTGAAGCTGCTCGATATATCCCTTTCCGGAAGCCGGAGGAGTGTCACGGCCGTCCAGGAAGCAGTGTACATAAACTTTCTTAAGTCCCTCTTTCTTAGCCATCTCAAGAAGACCGAAGAGGTGTGTGATGTGGCTGTGAACACCACCGTCAGAGAGAAGTCCCATAAAGTGGACAGCGGAATCATTCTCCTTGGCATTCTTCATAGCTGCAAGAAGTGCCTCATTCTGGAAGAAATCTCCGTCCTGGATCTCTTTGGTGATTCTGGTAAGCTCCTGGTATACGATACGGCCTGCGCCCATATTCATATGACCAACCTCAGAGTTACCCATCTGGCCGTCCGGAAGACCTACAGCCAGTCCGCTTGCATTACCTTTTACAAAAGGATATTCCGCCATCAGCTTGTCCATGACTGGTGTGTTCGCTTCGTATACAGCGTTTGCGTCATGTCTCTCATTCAGGCCATATCCATCAAGAATCATTAAAACCGTTGGTTTTTTGCTCATAATGTGCTCCTTTATATGATAAAATTTCCCTTTTGTTGTTCCTTATATATAGTATCAAAAATCTGGAATTTTTCAATCACAATTTTTCAAATTTCTGATCGTTATTTTTGGCACTATTTAACGAGATAAGATAGAAAATGAAAAAAGGCACGAACGAATCGTGCCTCATGAAGTATCGGATATAAAAGTTTTGTGCCGGTTTATTTTCCGTAAACGCGGATGGTCTTGGAAATACGTTTCACAGAAGACTTATTAGAAAGCTCCTGTACCGCTGTCTTGAAATCGCCCTCCCGAACCTTGGAGGTGATCACAACAACCTCTGCCAGATGGTCATCCTGGTTCTGGCTGTCCTTCTGGATGATCTGTGCAATGCTTACGTGGTACTTAGCGAAGACCTCTGTCATCTCAGCCAGCACACCGCAGCGGTCCTCCACATGGAGACGAAGGAAATAGCGGTTGTAAGTATTCTCCATCTTTTTCACTGGAAGCTGCTTGTAGCAGGTGCATCCGATCCGTCCGCAGCAGTTTGCCTCAATATTTCGGACAATATCAAAAATATCTCCAACTACAGCACTTGCAGTAGGAAGCTCACCGGCACCTCTTCCGAAGAACATGGCATCCTCCACCGCATCACCGTGAACAAAGACTGCATTATAAGAATCGTTTACTGTTGCAAGGGGATGATCATTTGGAATCAGCATTGGGCACACATAAGCCTCCACGCCGGTGTCTGTGTTCCTGGCAACACCGAGAAGCTTGATAGCGCAGCCCATCTCTTTGGCATAGCGGATATCCTTGGCAGAAATCTTGGTGATTCCCTCAATATAAACGTCGTCAAATACCACTCTGGAGTTAAAGGCAACGCTTGCAAGGATGGCAACCTTGCGTCCAGCGTCAAGTCCGTCGATGTCAGCAGTAGGATCTGCCTCTGCATATCCAAGCTCTGTGGCAAGGGCGAGGGCATCCTTAAATTCCATATTCTCCTGGGACATCTTGGTAAGGATAAAGTTGGTAGTTCCGTTTACAATACCCATAACCTCGCTCATATGGTTGCCTGCCAGACACTGCTTCAGAGGACGGATAATGGGGATTCCGCCTGCAACAGCTGCTTCGAAAAGGAAATCCACATGGGAAGCCTTTGCTGCGTCCATAAGCTCTTTTCCGTGGACGGCGATCAGATCCTTGTTTGCTGTTACCACATGCTTGCCTGCATGAAGGGCGTCCAGAATATAGGTTCTGGCTGGTTCGATCCCTCCGATGAGCTCGATCACAATATCGATAGAAGGATCAGACTTAATGTCCTCCCAGTTATTTGTCAGCATTGCAGGATCCTCTACCTTACCAGCTGCTTTTTCCAGATTGCGGACAAGGATCTTGCGGATTTTCACCTTGCAGCCGATCTTGGCAGTCATTTCTTCTTCCTGGCTTTTCAGAACCTTGTAAACACCGGTTCCAACTGTTCCAAGCCCAAGCAGGGCTGCGTTTATTACTTTTTCTTCCATGGGGAACTCCCTTCTTTATATGTAGTAAATGTAAGCGGGAAAGAAACAGATGTCTTTCGTACATTAACACTTCACTGTGTGGTTTCTATAGTATGGCAGAAAATGGGTTTTGTCAAGCTGTTAAAGAAAGGAAAAAGGATTAGTTTGGAAGGGAATTTTATGTGAGAAACAGAAGCGGCAGTTCAGGCCTGTTTTGTATCTGGAAAAAAACAACAGATTTGTGAAAATAGGGGCTTGAAAGTAGAAAAAATAACGCTTATAATCGCTCTCAAACGATATTTTTTCTTATGGAGGAAAACTGAATATGCAGACAGATATGACTGTGGGAAAGCCTATGAAAATGCTGCTGAATTTTACTATTCCCGTCTTCCTGGGAAATGTGTTCCAGCAGCTGTACAGTATGGCTGATGCGGTTATTGTAGGAAAGTTTGTAGGCACCAAGGGTTTGGCAGCAGTAGGAGCCACCGGCACCATTACTTTCCTTATTATTGGGTTCCTGATGGGGCTGACCACAGGATTTACCGTTCTTACTTCCCAGAAGTTCGGGGCGGGAAGAATGGATGAGATGCGTAAAACAGTTGGAAATGCAGCAATCCTTTCCGCTGTGATCGCGGCAGTTATGACTGCGGTGAGTATGCTGGGAATGCACAGACTGCTTGTTTTTATGCATACGCCGGAGGATATTTTTGACGGGGCTTATGGCTACATTATGATCATCTGCGCCGGTATTGTTACCCAGGTGCTGTACAATCTGGTATCCAGCATCCTGAGAGCGCTTGGAAACAGCAAGACGCCTCTTTATTTCCTGATCCTGGCAGCGGGACTGAACATTGTGCTGGACCTTGTGTTTATCATCTTTTTCCACTGGGGAGCACCTGGAGCTGCGTGGGCGACCGTGATTTCCCAGGGCGTATCTGGAGTGCTCTGCCTGGTATATATGTGGAAGGCTGTGCCGGAGCTTAAGATGAAGAGAGAGGACTGGCATTTTGACCGGAGTATTGCCGGGAAACAGATCAGCGTGGGAATCCCTATGGGACTGCAGTATTCCATTACGGCGATCGGAACCATGATGGTACAGAGTTCCCTGAATATTCTGGGCTCTTCTGCAGTAGCTGCTTTTACAGCCGGTTCTAAGATTGAGAATGTATTTACACAGGCTTTTGTGGCAATTGGAACTGCAATGTCTACATACAATGCACAGAACATCGGAGCACGTAAACTGGATCGTGTCCGTCAGGGATTTCGTGCTGCAGATGTGATCGGATGTACCTATGCGGTTATTGTGGGATTTATCCTGTTTTATGTGGGAAAATATTTTTCCTATCTGTTCATTTCAGATAATGCGGACGTGGTGATACCTATGGTGGAGACTTATCTGCAATGTGTTGGAATGTTTATGATCCCTCTTTATGTGGTCAATTCCTACCGTAACGGTTTCCAGGGAATGGGCTACGGGCTTCTGCCAATGCTTTCCGGTGTGGCAGAGCTGGTAGGAAGAGGTACCATGGCTGTGATCGCTGCGAACAAAAAGAGCTACACCATGGCATGTATGGCAAGTCCCTTTGCCTGGATCGTAGCCACTGTCCTTCTTATTGTACTTTACTTCTATGTAATGAAGGACATGAAAAAGAAATTGTGCCTGTAAAAACAGGAAGTTAGGAAAAATAAGGATTACAAAGCAAAAAGGCAAGTTTAATAGAATAAGTGTGTCAGATGGAATTAGAAATCTCTGTTCTGTCTGGCACATTTTTTATAAGAAGAAATTTCTTTTTTTACATAAAGGGATTCTTTTGAAGGAAATATACATTTTAAGATACAAAATGGAAAATATATGTTATAATGAAACAAGGTTTCGCCTTAGGGCTTGTTTGAAGCAGGGTTCAGGAGGGAGAAACCTGGTTGCAACAGTGTTTTATTTAGAGGAGAGTTTTATACATGAGTAAGGACAACAAGCATACTCAGGGAAGTCCGGGGGACTTTGAAGATAAAATAGACGCGGCTATGGCTGATCTGGAAGTGGATCCGGATGAGGAGTTTCATGACGGAGACTTTTATGATGAAGAAGATGCAGATCAGTCAGAAGACGGGGATGACAGCTTTGATTCCTGGGAGGATGAGGAGGAGTCTGATGAGGAAGAGATAGCGGAGGATTCCGAGGAAGAATATCCAGAGGAAGAGGAATACGCCCAGGATGACTACGAGGAAGTGTCTGACGGGGATTCACCGGATGAGGCGGAAGAAGAGTCCGAAGAGTATGAGGACGCGGAGGAAGAAGCAGAAGAGACCGGGGAAGAAAGTGCTTCCGATAAAGAACTCCAGGTTGAATTGATCCCGCCGCACTCACATCAGAACAGAAGCGCGCGCAGGGCAAATAAATCTGCACGCCCTACGAAGATTTCTTACGTTCCTATTTCCGAGGAAGAACTGGACGAGAAGATAACCCCCATTCCCAAGAAGAAACATAAAGGACTTAAGGTTACGGGAATCGTAGCAGCCATTCTTGCTGTGACAGCAGGATGTGCCTATGGGGCTGTGAGCTACTATTATTCGGATAAGTTCTTTGAGGGCACCTATATTAATGGAATCAATTGTTCTAACAAGACGGCATACGAAGTGGAGCAGCTGATTGCAAGCAGTGTTGAGGATTACTCCATTGAGGTGGCTGCCAGAAATCAGGAGACCCAGACCATCAGCGGAAGCCAGATCAATTACCGCTATATGTCTGATGGAGAGGTGCTGAACCTTTTGAAGCAGCAGAAGCCCTATGAATGGGTACGCGGCTTTATGGAGACAAGAAGCTATACCACACAGGAGAATGTGACTTTTGATAAGAGCCTTCTTCAGAGTGAGGTGAAAGCACTGAATTGTGCACAGGCTGAGAACCAGGTAGAGCCGGAGAATGCTTATGTGGCAATGGATGGCAGTGAATTTACCATTGTTCCGGAGACCGAGGGAAGCAAGCTTAAGGTAAAGGAAGCGTACAAGGCACTGGATGCTGCGATTTCCGGAAGCCAGACTTCTATTGATCTTGGAAGTACGCCGGATGTATACGTAGTGGCAGCAGTGACCAGTGATGATCCTACCCTTCAGGCTACCAAGGATGCCTATAACAATTATACCAAGGCAAGCATTACCTATACCTTTGGAGATCAGACTGTAACCCTTGATGGCAATACCCTTAAGGACTGGCTGCAGTTTGACGACAAGGGACAGCTGGTTCAGGATGATGCATCCTTTACCCAGCACATCAGAGATTATGTGGCACAGCTTGCAAGTGAGCATGATACAGTAGGAACAACCCGTTCCTTTAATACCACAAGCGGGCGTACAGTTTCTGTGTATGGTTCCGCATATGGATGGAAGATCGACCAGGAGTCTGAGGTAGCCCAGCTTACCGATGAGATCCGTACAGGTACGCAGACTACACGGGAGCCCATCTATTCCATGAGAGCCAATGCTTACGGTTACAATGATATTGGAAGCACCTATATTGAAGTTGATATGACGGATCAGCATATGTATTATTATCAGAACGGCAGCATTATCTTCGATTCCGATATTGTTTCCGGAGATATCCGTTATGACGACAGAGCCACACCGCCTGGTATTTTTACTTTATATTATAAGAAGAGTCCGGATGTGCTCCGCGGTGAGAAAAAGCCGGACGGCACTTATGAGTATGAGACACCAGTTACCTACTGGATGCCATTTAACGGCGGAATCGGTTTCCATGATGCCACCTGGCAGGATTATTTTGGTGGAGACCGTTACACCTATGCAGGCTCTCACGGATGTATCAATATGCCTCTGGATGCGGCAGCAACCCTGTACAGCATTATTGATACCAATGTGCCGATCGTGTGCTTCTACTAAAGAATATCAGCGCATAGACAAACAACTGCTAACAGGACCCGGCTGTGTCAGACGGGGAAAAGGCTGTTGGGCTGTCTCTAAGGCTGCCTGGGCAGCATAAAACAAAAGAAGTGGAGAATAAGTTAATTATGAATATGGATTCCTTTGACATGATACTGACCATAGCAGCTCTCGTAATGGGAGTGATGCTTCTCACCGGTCATGGAGATGTTCTGATGAAAGGCGGAAATGCTGCAGAGCGTAAGAAGCTCTACGATGAGAAAAAGGTCCAGAAAGTATCTGGTGTGACCATGCTCTTATTCGCAGCCCTCACCGGACTGGATATGGTAGTGAAGAGCTATGTGTATGATATTATTTACCTGGTAGTGGTAATTATTATTTTCATTATCATGGTAGTATTGATCCGCAAGAAATGTAAGAAATAAGACGAAAAAGGCGCTTGTATATCTGAAAATGGATATACAGGCGCTTTTTATATGGCGCTGAGCCAGATTAGAACAATTTCAATAAATCAGCCGGTTTTTCAATCTTATAATCCGGTGTATCCACCTGTCCAAACCCATAGGAAGCAAATACAAATGGTACTCCTGCCTCCTGGCATGCCTGGTAATCCCCGAAAGTATCCCCCACATAAACAGGCGCTTTCAGCTGGTATTTCTTAGCGATAGACCGGATATTGGCAGCCTTAGCCTCTCCTGTATCCCCTGGGCAGAGATGACCGGTGAAATATTTTCCCAGCCCTGTTTTTTCAAAAACTAGCTCAATATATCCCGCCTGGCAGTTGCTTACTACAAACAGGGGATAGCGCTTTTTCAGTTCCTTTAAGATGTCCTCCAGCCCCTCATAAACAGGAGCCCCTTTCTTCCGAAGCAACTCATGCTCCGCCTGGCAGCAAAGGTCAATAATACGAAGCTGCTCCGCCTCGTCAAGCTCCGGCATAATTGCCTTCGCAATATCCGGAAGCAGTCTGCCGAACAATCCTTTCAGCTGATCTGCAGTGACACGGATATCAAGTCCCTCTTTTTCTAAAATCTCATTCCACGCAACTGCAACCACGTCAGTGGAATTCCATATAGTTCCGTCAATATCAAAAATAATACTGTCCATTTGAAGTTCTTAATCCTTTCTGGTATGTTGAAGTTCTTAAATTATTTTAGGCTTAGCATGTTTTTCTAATAATAACGTTTTCTATTCTATATAGAAAAAACGAAAAAATCAATCTCTTACGATCCAATTTTTTCACTTTTAACTGGCTTTTTGCGGATTTTATGTTATGATAAGAAAGGCGATTACTGTTTTTGAACCACTGGTCAGTTTTGTACTGCAGCAATAGGAAAAATGACAGTAACGTGAGGTGAAGAATGAAATACGAAAACATTACAGAAGGCCGTTTTCTTGACCGTCCAAACCGCTTTATCGCACATGTGGAGATTGCAGGTCAGGTAGAAACGGTTCATGTAAAGAACACAGGCAGATGTAAGGAGCTTCTTGTTCCGGGAGCGCAGGTCTTTTTGGAAAAGAGCAGCAATCCGGCCAGGAAGACCGCATATGATCTGGTCTGTGTAAATAAGGGTGGGCGCCTGATCAATATGGACTCCCAGATTCCCAATAAAGCAGCTCAGGAATGGGTAAAGGCAGGCCATCTTTTTCCTGAAGAGGTACAGGTCACTCCTGAGAAAACTTATGGGAATTCCAGATTCGATCTGTATGCCTGTTCAGATAAGAGGAAGGCTTTTATTGAAGTCAAGGGCGTAACCCTGGAAGCTGATAATATTGCCCGTTTCCCAGATGCGCCTACTGCGCGAGGAGTGAAGCACTTGGAAGAGCTGATCCGCTGCATGGAGGATGGCTATGAGGCCTATCTGCTTCTGGTGATACAGATGAAGGAAATCACAAGGTTTGAGCCTAACTGGGATACCCACCGGGAATTCGGGGAAACCTTACAGAAAGCGAAAAAGGCAGGGGTGCATATTCTGGCCTATGACTGCCTGGTAGAGCCGGACAGGATGGAAATCCAGAATCCAGTCCCGGTCTGCCTGGAAGAAAAATAGGCATCGTCGAGAATCAGGTAAACTTATGATGAAAGTTTGCGGAAGATATATTGTGCGGTGCGAAGCCGCGAAACGTAATGCGGCGAAATTGGAGGAAATTGAATGACAGATGAGTTTATACAGCCTCTTCTGGCGTGGTATGACGGGAACAAGCGGATCCTTCCCTGGCGTGATAAGCACAACGCCTATTATACCTGGGTGTCCGAGATCATGCTCCAGCAGACCCGTGTGGAAGCTGTAAAGCCCTATTTTGAACGATTTATCCGGGAGCTTCCTGATGTCCCGGCTCTGGCAGCCTGTCCAGAGGAAAAGCTGTTAAAGCTGTGGGAAGGCCTCGGCTATTACAGCCGTGTGCGCAACATGCAGCTGGCAGCACAGGAGATGGTAGAAAAATATAATGGCAGACTTCCTGAAGATTTTTCCCTTCTTATCTCGTTAAAGGGTATAGGAAGTTATACTGCAGGCGCCATTGCTTCTATTGCATATGGCATTCCGGTGCCTGCTGTAGATGGAAATGTTTTCCGCGTGGTAACCAGAATGACCGAAGATCCAGAGGATATAACCAAGCCTGTATTTCGCAAAAAGACGGAAAGTGCATTGCAGGAAATAATCCCAAAGGATCGCCCCGGCGATTTTAACCAGGCCATGATGGAGCTTGGAGCAGTGGTGTGCGTCCCCAACGGACAGCCCAAATGTGAGTTATGTCCTGTGAGAAGCTTTTGCCAAGCAGGGCTTCACGGCACTATGGAGAAATACCCTGTAAAAGCACCAAAGAAGCCGAGAGTGGTGGAAGAGCGGACAGTCCTTGTGATCCAGGATGGAAACTGTACGGCAATCCGCAAGCGGCCGCCGAAAGGCCTCCTTGCCGGATTATACGAGCTTCCCAATACAGAAGGCTACCTTAACCGTGAGGAAGCCCTGGAATACGTGAAAGAGCTTGGCACAGAACCCTTATATATAGAAGAACTTCCAGAAGCCAAGCATATTTTTTCCCACATTGAGTGGAGGATGAAAGCATACCGGATCCGTGTGTCATCCCTTGAACAGACACATGTCCCGGAAATCCTTTTTGCAGATAAAAAAGAATCAGAGAGAAACTACGCCATACCTTCTGCGTTTGGCGCTTATGTGAAATACATGAAGGAGGAAATTCAATGAAATTACTGAGCATAGCAATTCCATGTTATAATTCTGAAGCTTATATGGAGAACTGTATCAAATCTCTTTTACCAGGAGGAGATGAAGTAGAGATCCTTGTGATCGACGACGGTTCCAAGGACAGAACTGCTGAGATCGCAGATGAGTACCAGGAGAAATATCCTGGCATCGTCCGCGCCATCCACCAGCCAAACCTTGGCCACGGCGGTGCGGTAAACACCGGTATCCACAATGCACAGGGCCTTTATTTCAAGGTGGTAGACAGCGATGACTGGGTAAATGAAGAGTCCTACAAAGAAATCCTGAAAACCCTGGAAGAACTGGTAAAAGGCTCCAAGACCGTTGACCTTCTTATCAGCAATTTCGTATATGAGAAACAGGGCGCTGCCCGCAAGAAGGTTATGCAGTACCGTCACTGCCTGACAGTGAACCAGATTTTTACCTGGAATGAAGTAGGCCGTATGCCAAAGGGAAAATATCTTCTCATGCATTCCATGATCTACCGTACCCAGCTGCTCCTTGAGTGCAACCTGACTCTGCCGGAGCACACCTTCTACGTAGACAATATTTTCGCTTTTGATCCGCTGCCATATGTACAGAATATGTACTATCTGGACACCAATTTCTACCGCTACTTTATCGGCCGTGATGACCAGTCCGTAAACGAGGCAGTCATGATCCGCCGAATCGACCAGCAGCTCCGCGTAAACAAGCTGATGGTAAACTCTTACACCAGCTGCGGCAACATGAACAAACGCACCAGAGCCTACATGATCAGCTATCTGGACATCATCACCACCATTTCCTCCATCATGCTGATCCGTTCCGGCACAAAGGAAGCCCTGGAAAAGAAGAAAGAGCTTCTCGAGTACATCCGCTCCACCAACCGTGTCCTCTATGGAAAACTTCGCCACAGCCTCATGGGCAACTTCATGAACCTCCCAGGCCGCGGTGGACGCAAGGTCTCTGTAGCTGCCTACAAGATCTGTCAGAAGTTTTACGGCTTTAACTAAGAAATTTAACTTTGCAATAATCAGGGCGCTCGCTTTAGCGAGTCGCCCGTTTTTCAGTTAATAAAGTAAAACAGCAGGGAGGGGCGGTATATTCCTAAGCAGACCATTTCAGGAGTGTTGCTCCGGTCCGCGTGGAATATACCGCCACTCCCTGCGTCCGCCCAGAACAAACTAAAAAAACGCGCTCTCCAATTTCTTGAAGTGCGCGTCCTTATCCTTAATAACGATTCCTGCGATTATTCCGTCCAATTCTCTCTACCGCCACATCCCTGGCTTCTTCCCCCGCTTTCTGCGGATAGAAAAACAAATACCCAAACAGCGCCAGCGTAGCTCCACAGCAGACATCGATCACCGAATGCTGTTTCAGGAACATGGTAGACATGATAATAAGCAATGTAAGAACCAATGATCCATACCTTACCCCCTTGTGATCCCTTAACGCCTCACAATTGGTAAGAGACATATGAACTGCCAGAGAATTAAACACATGAATACTCGGCAAGACATTGGTAGGCGTATCCGTCCGGTACAGCCATCTCACCATATCCGTAAACACATTCTCCCTTGGAAATTCCGACGGCCTTAAATGCAATACATTGGGATACACATAAGACACGATCAGGAAAACGGTCATACCCATCATCATGTTGAGAATCAACTGATAATATTCTTTTTTATTCTTGTTCTTGAAGATGAAGTATAAAACTGTGACAATCTGATATGGAAACCATAACAGATAGGGGACAATAAAATACTCGCAAAATGGTATGTAATCATCAAAAACAGTGTCGATCACATGAAATCCACGTACCGGTCTGTGCTCAAGATACCCGAAAAACATCAGGTAAACAATGGCATACACAAGTATGATCAGACCATGCTTATATTTTTTTATAAATTGTACCAAGTCTTTTTCACTCCTTTTCAGATTCAGAATCCTGTCTATATAGTGCCAAGCCTCCCAAATCGTGACAGATTATACCACAGGTAAAATGATTTTTAAAGAGCTTTTTTCGATAGAAACTGTTAAATCTTCGCGAATTCCGCCAGATTCTCCATCAATATGAATGGGAAGAGCAGACTCACTATGTACATGAACATTCCTGCCGGTGAGGATATGGATTCCCTTGATCCCCACATGCTTTCCGAAAAAAGCAGTAGGCAGGCAAAACAGAAGTTTTATCTTACTCACACCTTCCACAAGGATCACATCCAGAATCTGGTCATCCGGTCTGGCATCCGGGCAGAACTTAAAGCCTCCGCCCTCATATTTCTGGTTCATGACCGCTGTAAAATATACGTGGTCATAGGAAAAAGTATTCTCTTCATCAAGAGTAACGGTCATTTTCCCTGGAGAGATAAAAATAAGCTGCTTTAAAGCAATAAACAGGTAAATCAGCTTTCCAAGCCCAAGACGATTGAATACCTTCTTAAGGGGTGTAGCCAGAACCTCCTGGCAGACACCAGCGTCATATCCGATTCCCGTACTGATGCCGAACCGTGACTTCTTATGCTCACGGACCAGATAAGGAACATCCATCTGGCTGATATGCTGGGCCTTTAAAATATATTCCAGAGATTCCATTGGATCAAAGGGAAGTCCCATGCTTCGGCAGAAATCATTGCCTGAGCCGGTTGGAATATACCCGAAGATCACCCGGTCAAAATCATGAATACCGGTCAGCACTTCCTGAATGGTGCCGTCACCGCCAACTGCGATCATATATAAAGGTTCAGACTCTGTTCCAAGGGCACAAGCCTTTGCCGCAATCTCTGTGGCATGTCCGGAATATCTTGTAAGGCAGTACTGGAACTCCACGCCACGAAGCATAAGCTGCTGATGGATCTGATTCCAGATGGAACGTCCCCTGCCAGAGCGGGAATTTGGATTTACAATAAAATAATACATAATTTCTCCCTAGGTATCGAAAGCAGAGAACGGAAGTATCGCGATATGGGTTCTCTGTCTTTTATGGCTTTATAATACCATTGGTTGGCTTTTATTACAAATTAATTTTAACAAAATATTCTTAAAAATTTCTGAAGTGTGTTATAATGTATACAAGTTTGTGAAGCAAATATTAAAACCAGTACAGGGAAAGCTAAGATAAGCCAATATGACGGTTACTTGTTATTCGCTGTACTAGTCAGGAGAATTATATGAAATCACTTGTAATCGCGGAAAAACCATCCGTTGCCAGAGACATTGCCCGTGTTCTGGGTGCGAACCAGAAGAATGGCGGTGTTCTCGAGGGCAAAAAATATGTGGTCACCTGGGCACTGGGCCATCTTGTGACCTTGGCAGATCCGGAAGAATACGATAAGAAATACGAAAAATGGGAGATGGCAACTCTCCCTATGCTTCCAAAAGACATGAAGCTGGTGGTCATCCGCCAGACAGGTAAGCAGTTTTCCGTCGTGAAAGCCCAGCTTTTCCGAAAAGACATTGAAGAGATCATCATTGCCACAGATGCAGGCCGTGAGGGAGAACTGGTTGCCCGCTGGATTTTGGAAAAGGCAGGCTGCCATAAGCCGATCAAAAGGCTGTGGATTTCCTCTGTCACAGACAAGGCAATCAAAGAAGGCTTTGCCAATCTGAAGAATGGACATGATTATGACAATCTTTACCGGGCAGCTGTTGCCAGGGCAGAGGCAGACTGGCTGGTGGGAATGAACGGCACCAGAGCCCTTACCTGTAAATATAATGCCCAGCTTTCCTGCGGCCGTGTACAGACTCCGACTCTTGCCATGATCGCAAAAAGAGAAGAGGAGATCCGCAAATTTGTGCCAAAGGAATACTACGGTATTTCTCTGGAAACCCAGGATGTAAAATGGACCTGGAGAGATGAGAAGACAAAGAGCTTCCGTACTTTTTCAAAAGAAAAGGCAGAGCAGCTCAAGGGCAGTCTGGAGAATGCTTCCCTGGAAGTAACCGATGTGGAGAAAAAAGCGAAAAAGACCATGGCCCCAGGTTTATACGATCTGACCACCCTGCAGCGGGGAGCCAACCAGAAATATGGTTTTTCTGCAAAAGAAACCTTGAATATCATGCAGCGCCTTTACGAAAATCATAAGGTGCTCACCTATCCCAGAACCGATTCCAGATATATCGGCAAGGATATTGTGCCAACCATCAAGGAAAGGCTGAAAGCCTGCGGAGTGGGCCCATACAGGAAGCTGGCAGGTGCACTTATGAACAAGCCTGTTCAGGTAAACGGAAGCTTTGTGGATGATAAGAAGGTCAGTGACCACCATGCAATCATTCCCACCGAGCAGTTTGTCCAGCTGGATCACATGACAAATGAGGAACGGAAGATTTATGACATGGTTGTCCGCCGTTTCCTTGCTGTTCTTTATCCTGCATTTTTGTATGAGCAGGTAAATATGGAGGCAAAAGCTGCCGGGGAAACCTTTGCTGCCAGCGGCAAGGTGGTAAAAAGCCAGGGCTGGAAGGAAGTTTATGAGGGCAGCCTGGAAGATGATTATGAAGAAGAGGTGGAAGATGAGAGAAAACTGAAAGACCAGCGTCTTCCTGAACTGAAAGCCGGAACCAGGCTAAAAGTTCTGAAAACCTCCTTAAACACAGGAAAAACCAAGCCTCCAGCCCGATTTACCGAGGCCACCCTTCTTGCAGCTATGGAAAATCCGGTGAAATATATGGAGACCAGGGATAAAGAAGCGGTGAAAACCATTGGCGAGACTGGAGGTCTTGGAACTGTAGCCACAAGAGCAGACATTATTGAGAAACTTTTCCACTCCTTTATGATGGAGAAAAAGGGCAATGAGATCCACATCACCTCCAAGGCGAAGCAGCTTCTGGAACTGGTTCCCGAGGACCTGAAAAAGCCCGAACTCACCGCTGACTGGGAGATGAAGCTTTCCCAGATCGCAAAGGGTAAGATCCGCCAGGGGGATTTTCTCCATGAAATCCGGGACTATACCTGTGAGATCGTAGATGAGATCAAAGCCGGGGAGGGCACCTTCCGCCATGACAATCTTACCAACAAGGTATGTCCGCGTTGTGGCAAAAAGCTTCTGGCAGTCAACGGCAAAAACAGCAAAATGTTGGTATGCCAGGACAGGGAGTGCGGCTACCGGGAGACCATTTCCCGTACCACCAACGCCCGCTGTCCGAAGTGCCATAAGCGTATGGAAATGTACGTGAATGGAAAAGAAGAGACCTTTGTATGTCAGTGCGGCTACAAGGAGAAACTTTCCGCATTCCAGGCAAGACGCCAGAAAGAGGGCGCAGGGGTTGGAAAGCGGGATGTGCAGAATTATCTGCGCAAGCAGCAGAAAGAAGCCAACGAGCCGGTGAACAATGCGTTTGCACAGGCGTTGTCTGGAATTAAGCTGTAAAAACAGAACAATAACATAAGAAAGAGGAATTTGCATATGCGCCGAGAAGTATCTTTGGAAGAGATTTCCGACGGAAGACTTTATGAATTAAATGATATGGTAAAGGCAGACTGCCAGGATTGTGCAGGCTGTCATGACTGCTGTGAGGGAATGGGAGATTCCGTTGTACTGGATCCAATGGATGTGTACCGTCTTTGCAGAAATCTGGGAAAAGCACCCCAGGAGCTGGTAAGCCAGGGGTTGATCCAGTTTGACGCTATGGATGGGAATATCCTGCCTCATCTTTGTATGACTGGGAAAAACGAATGCTGCGTTTTCTTAAATGAGCAGGGCCGCTGCAGCATCCACAGCTTTCGCCCGGGATTTTGCAGGCTTTTCCCTTTGGGACGTTTCTATGAAAATGGGGGATTTAAATATTTTCTCCAGATCCATGAGTGCAAAAAGACAAGCCGCAGCAAGATCAAGGTGAAGAAATGGATCGACACACCGGCTCTTCGTCAGTACGAGAAATTCGTGGCTGACTGGCATTATTTTCTGCTGGATGTGCAGGAAGTGCTTTATAATGCCACAGATGTCCAGCTGATCAAGAACCTGAATCTTTATGTGGTGAACCGTTTTTATATGAAGCCTTATGAAGAAAATAGGGATTTCTATGAGCAGTTCCAGGAAAGGCTGGCAGAAGGAAAGCAGCTTTTAAGTCTGGCGTAAATTCAAAAAGCCCCAGAAAACACACCATTCTGCGTGTTTTCTGGGGCTTTCGCGGCAGTCGCAAGGTCTCATGCAAGCATGGACTTTGGCTCGTTGCACGCGAAAATAAGAACTCCCGGAACTCAAACGAGCTCGGGAGTCTTTTATTTTTAGAGTGCAGTATTCCAGTAGAAGCTTTGGGAGGGACTATGGTATTCTGCGCACTAAAAACCGTATATGAAAAACAAATGTTAAGTAAAAATCAAATATAAGAAAAAATGTCCATGTACTAGAATACACGAATCGTTGTCATTTTGCAAGAGTTTTTTGTAAAAATCGAAACTAAATTGTCACGAAATGTCGAAATCAGCCAGAAAACAACAATATCCCATGAAGGATGTTGTGGAATTGAGAAACCAGGCAACTCATTCTGGACATTAAGGTGATTTATTGCTATAGTAGGAAAGAGAAATTTGAAAGATATTGTCCATGCTATGAACAGTATCTGTTAAAGCATATGGATTTGTTAAAGAAACAGGAAAGAGGAAAATGCTATGCCAGTATTTGATTTCAGTGGTGCGTCTGCAAGCAAGGCAGAGGCAAAATGCACTTATACAACTTTTCACAGCAATAATACCAAGCCATCACCGGCGCAGCCGATCATGGTGCTTGACAATAAAGAAAGACAGTGGAAACATCACTCCTGCGGTGTGTTTACCAATCCGGTGAACCGCACAGCCTTTGATTTTAAAGAGGAGGACGGAACACACACAGCAGATGTGCTGAAAATTGATTCCAGATTTACAAGCCTGTTGAAATGGCTTGGAGACAGCCGCATTAATGTGCGTCTCTCCGGGGAAAACAGAGAAGACGGTTATGCTGTATACCGGATCCGGGAGACTGCGTTTGGCGGCGGCACCAAGCTTTCCGCAGAGGATGGCTTCCTTCAGTTTATGATCGAGAGACTTCTGGAGAGCAATGCCCCTGCTGAGGCAGAGGAGGATGAAGACCAGGAGGAAACTGGAGATGAGATGAAGCTTACCAGCATTCAGAGCATCACCGATTTCATGACCTGCGCAGGCAAAACACTGCCGGACAACATCAGACTGTGGACCAGAAGAAACCTGGCGGTTGCAAGATCCAGCGAGGTTTCCCAGGAAGAGCGCCATCATGCACAGAGAGCTCTTTCCATTATGCTGAATATCCAGTGGAAGAACAATTATTTTGAAGCCATTGATCCTGTGGAGGCAAGACGGATCCTGGATGAAGAGCTTTATGGAATGGAGCGGGTAAAACAGCGTATTATTGAGACTATTATCCAGATCAACCGTACCCACACCCTTCCGGCTTACGGACTTCTGCTCATCGGACCGGCTGGTACCGGTAAATCCCAGATCGCCTATGCAGTAGCAAGAATCCTGAAGCTTCCTTGGACCACTCTGGACATGAGTTCCATCAATGACTCCAAGCAGCTTACCGGAAGCCCGCGTATTTATGCTAATGCAAAGCCTGGAATTATTATGGAGGCCTTTTCCATGGCAGGTGCTTCCAATCTGGTATTTATTATCAATGAGCTGGATAAAGCTAATTCAGGTAAAGGAAATGGCAACCCGGCAGATGTACTTCTCACTCTTCTGGATAACCTTGGATTTACAGACAACTATATGGAGTGTATGATCCCTACCGGCGGCGTTTATCCAATTGCTACAGCCAACGACCGTGACCAGATCAGCGCACCGCTGATGTCCCGATTTGCGGTTATCGATATTCCGGATTATACAGCAGAGGAGAAGAAAGTGATCTTTTCCAAATTCTCCCTTCCAAAAGTGCTTAAGAGAATGCATATGGAGGAGAGCGAGTGCATCATCACAGAGGGAGCCCTGGATGCGATCATCCAGCGTTATTCTAATACTTCCGGTATCCGTGACCTGGAGCAGGCAGCAGAGCACATTGCGGCAAATGCACTGTATCAGATCGAGGTCAACCATGTGGAGAAGGTAGAGTATACCAGAGAGATGGTGGAAGAACTGCTGAAATAATTTATAAGAGCAGAATATGAATTGGATTATTACAATTATATTCTCTGGCATTGCTTGAAAATAAATAACAATACATGCAAAAAAAATAAAAATAAGAACATATATGCAAAAAAATATAACAGGAGTGACAAAATGGAATTTTGGGACATCTATGATATTAACAAAAGACCTACCGGCCGTACCATGAAGCGAAACGACTGGTGCTTGAAAGATGGAGAATATCATCTGACCGTTCTCGGGGTAGTGGCAAGACCAGACGGAACTTTTCTCATTACCAAACGTGTGATGACAAAAGCCTGGGCACCAGGCTGGTGGGAGGTTTCCGGCGGCGCAGCCCAGGCAGGGGAATCCTCCTATGATGCGGTTCTTCGTGAAGTGAGAGAGGAGACCGGCCTTGATGTAAGCAGCGCGCAGGGTGGCTATCTTTTCACCTATAAAAGAGAAAATCCAGGAGAGGGTGACAACTACTTTGTAGATGTTTACCGCTTTGTGATGGACGTGAAGGAAGAAGACCTTCATCTTCAGGAAGAAGAGACCGACGGCCACATGTTTGCCACCTTAGACCAGATCAAAGAATTTGCAGCCCAGGGAAAATTCCTGCATTACGATAGTATCCAGGCTGCTTTTGAGAATGTTTAAGCAGGCGGATCTATTTCTTATAAGAGGCTGTCGTTATGTTAAAAATCTGTAAAAAACAATTGAGATGAAAATAGTTTCTTGTAATTTGCAGAAAGCTGTATTATAATGAGCAACGAAATCTGAATAAAAACCAGGGGAGTTTCGAACGAGAAGCTGAGAGTAAGGTAGCCCTTAGACCCTTTTAACCTGTTGGATCATGCCAGTGTAGGAAGTGTTAAGAGATGTAATTATGAGCATTTGTCTGAACGGCAGGTGCTCTTTTTGGTTCTTATTCGATTTTATCAAAAGTCCCTTTATGGGACAGAAAATAAACTCAGGAGGAAATGAAAATGAACGCAAGTGTAGCAATTCAGGTACTGCCAAATGTACAGGATGACGAAGAGGTGATCCGCATTGTAGACGAGGTGATCGCTTACATCAAATCCACCGGTCTGAATTACTATGTAGGACCATTTGAGACCACTATCGAAGGTGACTACGATCAGCTGATGGACATTGTAAAAGAGTGTCAGCACGTAGCAGAGCGCGCAGGCTGCAAGGCTATGAGCGTATATGTGAAGATCTCTTACAAACCAGAAGGAGATGTACTTACCATTGAAAAGAAAGTTACCAAACATCACCAGTAAGATCCCGCCGATCATTGCCATGGCCATTATCCTGCTTGGCTGGGAGCTGGTAAGCATTTCTGGAATCGTTCCTTCCTACATGCTTCCCTCTCCGGTAGCAGTGGTAAAAGCCCTGTTTGGGGATCTGCCAACCATACTTTTCCATGCGAAATTCACTTTGCTGGAGTCCTTTTATGGACTTCTCATCGGAATCGCGCTGGCATTTGTGTTTGCAACTTTGATGGATCGTTTTCGTGTGATGGATCAGGCATTTTACCCGATCATGATCATTACACAGACCATCCCTACCATTGCAATTGCGCCGATCCTGGTGCTGTGGATGGGTTTTGGAATGGCACCGAAGATCACGCTGGTTGTGATCACCACCTTTTTCCCGATTACCATCGGACTGCTGGATGGATATAAAAGTGTGGATCCGGATGCCATCCGCCTGATGAAGGCAATGGGAGCAAGCAGGGCGCAGATTTTCCGTCATGTGAAATTTCCAGGCGCTTTGCCCCAGTTCTTTTCCGGACTGAAGATTTCTGCCTCCTACGCAGTTGTAGGTGCAGTTGTATCTGAATGGTTAGGCGGATTTAATGGACTTGGTGTTTATATGACCCGTGTAAAAAAGGCATATGCTTTTGATAAAATGTTTGCAGTCATTATCTTTATTGTGATCATCAGTCTGCTGCTTCTTCTTGCAGTAAACATTGTAAGCCGGATCACAATGCCATGGCTGCAGGTGGAAAAGGAGAAAAATCATGAATAAGAATCTGAAAAAAGTGATCGCACCAGTTGCAGCGGCAGCTATGGTGCTTGCAGTTCCTACAGGTGTATACGCTGAAGATGGCGCACAGGAGAAAATTACATTCTGCCTGGACTGGACACCGAATACCAACCACACCGGACTTTACGTAGCGCAGGCAAAGGGCTACTACGAAGAAGCTGGTCTTGACGTGGAAATCGTTCAGCCGCCGGAAAATGGTGCCGCTCTTATGTGCGCAGCTGGCCAGGCACAGTTTGCAATCGAGGCACAGGACACCATGGCAGCTTCCCTTGCACTGGATGAGCCTCTTGGAATTACAGCAGTTGCAGGAATCATTCAGCACAATACCTCCGGAATCCTTTCACGAAAAGGTGATGGAATCGATAAGCCAGCCGGACTTACTGGAAAAACCTATTCCACATGGGATTCCCCAATCGAGCTTGCTATGCTGGAAAACGTTGTAAACGGTGACGGCGGAGATTTCAGCCAGGTTACCCTGATCCCCAATGACATCACAGATGAGCCTGCCGCACTTGCAGCAAACCAGACAGATGCCATCTGGGTATTCCAGGGCTGGGGCGGAATCAATGCTGACGTAGAAGGTGTAGACTGCGATTATTTTGCATTCTCTGATATCAACCCTGTATTTGACTACTATACACCAGTTATCATTGCAAACAACGACTACCTTGCTGAGAACCCGGACCAGGCGAAAGCATTTATGGAAGCAACTGCAAAAGGCTATGAGTATGCAGCTGAGAATCCAGATGAAGCAGCCCAGATTCTCATCGACGGCGACAACACAGGTTCCCTGAAAGACGCAGAGGAGCTGGTAAAGAAGAGCCAGGAATTCCTTTCCACAAAATACATTGACGACGCAGAAAGCTGGGGCGTAATTGACGCTGACAGATGGAACGCATTCTACAAATGGCTGTATGAGAACCAGCTTTGCGACAAGGACCTTACCGGAATCGGATTCTCTAATGATTATCTTCCACAGTAAGGAATAAAGAATGTCACAGAATAATGTAATTTTAAGAGCTGAACATATTTCAAAAACATATGGTGAAAAAAAGGTTTTAGAGGATATTTCCATTCATCTGGAGCAGGGCGAGCTGGTTTCCCTTCTGGGAGTCAGCGGCTCCGGAAAGACCACACTGTTTAACGTGCTTTCCGGTATTATCACTCCAGATGAGGGAAAAGTATATCTGAAGGATCAGGATGTCACCTCCGCTCCTGGAAGCATCAGCTACATGCTGCAGAAGGATCTTCTCCTTCCCCACAAGAAAGTGATCGACAATGTAGCACTTCCTCTTGTACTGAAAGGCATGAAGAAAGCAGAAGCCAGGGAAAAGGCCAATCCTCTTTTTGCAGAATTCGGTCTGGAGGGCACCCAGTATCAGTATCCAAGCCAGCTGTCCGGCGGTATGCGCCAGCGTGCGGCTTTGCTTCGAACCTATTTAAGCTCCAGCGGAGTGGCCCTTCTGGATGAGCCCTTCAGTGCACTGGACACCCTGACAAAGGCCAGTGTGCACAAATGGTATCTGGAGGTTATGCAGCACATTGATCTGTCTACCTTGTTTATCACCCATGATATCGACGAAGCCATTCTTTTGTCCGACCGGATTTACATTCTGAACGGAACTCCGGGAACCATCAAAGAGGAGATCGTGATCCAGGAGAAAAAGCCAAGGGCAGAGGATTTTGCGTTGTCAGAAGAATTTTTGGAATATAAGAGACGGATCATCAGTAAGCTGTAGAGTCCTTTTTCAATACGCTCCAGGATGGGCTGAAAGGAAAAGGCTGCCTATAGTAAGTGCTGGAAATTTGAATAATAGTTTGTTATAAGGTTGATGAATAAAACATCCCGACAGGTTTCACGTTCCTTGAGTTTGAGCGCTCAGGAGGCGGAATTTGGCGGGATATTTTTACGTAATAGGGAATTTCGTTGGGATCCCCTATTAAAAATTCTTACCGGGAAGAATCGAATGGCAGAGGGCGTCTGGGACGACTCGCCACAGGCGAAGAATCCTGCGTTTAAGAGTCGTCTTTCTTAATTTAAAAAATAAATCCCAAGATTCAAATACCCTGCAAACGTCACCCACGCCAGATAGGGCAGCATAAGATTCGCCGCTGCAGGCGACACCATTCCGAAGGAGCGGATCGTGGCAAAAATCAACAGCCACAAGGCCACCAGCCAGAAAAATGCAAACAGATACCATTCACAGTTAAAGAACCAGATAGACCACATAAAGTTAAAAAACAGCTGCAGTAGATAAAAGAATAACGCATTATTTCCACATTTTCCAGAATTCACAACCAGAAAAGCTGCAAACCCCATCAACAGATAAAGAAATGTCCACACCACCGGAAACACCCACCCGGGAGGAGAGAGCGGCGGCAGACACAAATCTGCAAAAGCTTCCATAGAACCGGTTGTGAAAAGCGCAGAGACTGCACCCACTGCAAGGGGGAATAAAAGAAATGGGAGAAGATCGCGGAATTGGGATTTCATGAGGGAGACTCCGTTTGGGATAACGTTGTTTTATTATATGCGAAGATCTATATAATATGAAAAGTTTAGGTTTATGTTTGCTTCATTCAAAGAAAATACCTAGTACATCATAAACTAAGTAACTGCCACATTGACTTGTTTGATTTTTCATATGCCGCGTTGTCGTTGGTCGCCGTAGCCACCGCTACGCCTCCTTCCTCCGCCTTGCATATGAAGAAATCATCCTGCATCGATGTAGCAGAAACTTAATTTATGATGTACTAGTGGAATATTACCTGTAAAATAGTAATAAATTTTGTGAAATTTGTGCAATAACAATAATTCGTATATTGAGAGGCTGGCTAAAAAATGATACTATCATTATATAAAAGAAGCAGGAGGTAAGTGCGTGATGAAGAAACTTACAACAGCAAAAATCTGGCAGTTTGCAGCAGGCCAGTTTGGTTGGGCGATGTTGTCCGGAATCATTTCAAACTGGCTTGTGTATTTCTACCAGCCAGATGAAACCGCCATCAGCCAGGGGCAGACCGTATTTATTCCACAGGGACTGGTGGTGCTTGGTATTTTCACCATTATCGGAGGAATCACAGCCTTCGGAAGAATTTTTGATGCTTTCACGGATCCCATGATCGCATCCTGGTCAGACCGTTGTACATCCAAAAATGGACGGCGAATTCCATTCCTGAAATGGGCGTCCCTGCCTCTGGCACTTTCCACAGTGCTGGTGTTCTGGTCCCCGATTAATGAGAAAAGCTGGCTCAATGCAGCGTTTTTGCTGGTGATGGTTCTGGCCTATTATCTTTCCATTACAGCTTATTGCACACCGTATAACGCCTTGATCCCGGAGCTTGGACATACCCAGCAGGAGCGGCTTAATATTTCTACGGTGATTTCCTTTACATTCATTGCAGGAACTGCAGTTGCATACCTGGCACCAACTATCTGGGGCGCATTTATCCCTGCATTTGGACGTGTTGGCGCCATCCGCGTCACCTTCACGTTGATGGCAGTGGTGGCATTTATCTGCATGCTGGTACCAGTATTTTGCATTCGGGAAAAAGACTACGTGGACACAGTTCCGGCAAAAGAGTCCGCTTTTCGCTCCCTGACTGCTACGTTTAAGAACGGAGAATTTTGTAAATTTGTGGGCTCCGATATTTTTTATTGGATCGCCCTTACCATGTTCCAGACAGGTCTGCCTTTCTTTGTAACCAGCCTTCTGAAGCTGCCGGAGACAATGACAACCCTGTATTTTGTGGGGATGACAGCATTGTCCTTAGTATTTTACATTCCAGTAAATAAGCTTACCCAGAAGCTGGGCAAGAAAAAGATGATCCTGTTTGCGTTCGCTGTCTTCAGTCTGGCTTATTTCTATACCGGATTTATGGGAAAAATGAGCTTTATTCCGGAAACCGTACAGGGACTGATGCTGACGGTGGTGGCAGCGCTGCCGATGGCAATTTTCGGAATTTTGCCCCAGGCGGTTGTGGCAGACATCGCCCAGAGCGATTCCATCACATCCGGAAGCAACCGGGAAGGAATGTTTTATGCAGCAAGAACCTTTGCATTTAAACTGGGCCAGAGTCTTTCCATGCTGATTTTTACTGCTGTTTCTACGATCGGAACAGGAGACGGAACTGGTTATAGGATCGCAGCCTTTGGCGCAGCGGTGTTCTGTATGGTGGGCGGAATTATCCTGGTATTTTATAATGAGAAGAAGATTAATGGGATTATTGGGGGAAAGTAGATTTGCACGACCCACGTTACAGTATATTTCAGCTGTATCCCAGAGTGAAACTCGTTATTGAGAACGGTGCGAAGCGGTTATTAGTCACGGAATGAACAGTAACGTTTGCTTATAAAAGGGGTATGTGACTTATAAGATAGCTGTTAGGCGCTAATAGGAGTTATAAGATGAAAATAATACAGGAAAACGAATATTTACATACTATGAAAAATGAGGTGGAACCTTATTTAAAGGCTCGTTGCCGGGATGGGTACATTCCAGGAGCAGAAGACATTTACCATGGAAAAAATGGAATTACAGGAAAAATCCATGTGAAGCGTTACCTGGCAGATGAACCAAAAGGTGTGGTGGTGATCAGTCATGGTTTCACAGAAGGCGCACCAAAATATGAGGAGATGATTTACTATTTTTTACAGGCAGGCTATCACGTATACATGCCAGAACATATGGGACACGGCCAAAGCTACCGCCTGACAGCAGATCCCTCATTGGTACATATTGATATCTGGAAACGTTACGTGCGGGATTTCCTAAAAATTTGCCACAAAATCAAAAAGGCACATCCAGACCTGCCCCTGGACCTTTTTGCCCACTCCATGGGCGGTGCAATCGGCGCAATCGCCGCAGCCTGGGAACCAACTCTTTTTCATAAAGTGATATTAAGCTCTCCGATGATCAAACCGCTCACCGGAGGCGTGCCCTGGCCGCTGACCGTACTGATCGCCCATGCAGAATGCTTTCTTAGGAAAGAAGAGTCCTACGTCTTAGGCCAGAAACCCTACGACGGAACCGACACCTTCCAAACCAGCGCCGGCACCTCCGAACCTAAATTTACAAGGTACAACGACCTGCGAAAAGAAAAACAATTTCTCCAGACCTGTGCACCATCCTATGGCTGGCTGAAAGCATCCATAAAAATGAGCTGGTATTTAAAATACCACGGCTGGAAGAAACTCCAGTCCCCACTCCTTATTTTCCAGGCCGAAAAAGACGATTTCGTATCCGTCCGCGCACTTCAGAAATTCGCAGCGAAAATCAAGAAGCGCGGTGCAGCCCCCTGTAAATATATCTACATGCCCGAGACGAAGCATGAGATATATTGTGGCGGGGATGAGACGATGGAAAGCTATTTGAAACGAATTATGAGATTTTGTTTAAAGATGAAAAAAGAGAGTTATGGAAATACTATATAGCTCAATCTGTTAGAGATTCATTATTGAAAGCCAAAAAGGTTCTTTCAGAAGAAGACGAGAAAATGTTGCATGATGTGTACAGGGAATATGGCATGATGAGCGAGTATTCACATGGTACATCCTGGCGCCAGAAATTAGATAGAAATAATTTTGTTGAACATATAATGAATATGTTCTCAGGCATTTATGCTGTATTATACAGGATGGTTGAAGGATATTGCTCTGAGTATGTGGATGATTTTTTCGAGGAACTTGTTGAGATAATTGGAAATGATATATTGGAAAAGCTGGAAGGGTTTTAATTATAATTTAATATTGAAATGAGGGAAATATTAATGAAAAGAGAAAATATAGATGTATTTTTGGAAAAGAATAAAAATATAATTACTAAAATCGAGACTATAACTAAGAAGTATACACTTGCTGATTTTGTAAAGACAGATGAATGGTTCAAAGATTTTATAGAACAGACTAAAAAATTAGAGGCTAGAAACGTGTATAGACATTTATATAGCGAAAGACAGGACTGTCTAATAAAAGAAGATAGTGTAAGTATATGGTTGGTTAATGAGTATGCAGAGTTATTATATGAAATTTTAACTTCTAAGTGTTGTAAATATACAAAATCTAACAAAGGAGTCGTATTGTACAGGCATTGGCAAAACAACTTTTTGCTATCGTATTGAGAATGAGTTAAAAGAGTTAGGAGATATGCATGGCTCATATGCATCCAAGTTTGGACTGTATTATGGAAAATGGGGAGAGGATAAGAAAAAAGAGTACAGGATAGTGCAAAAATTCGGAGATGATCCGGATGCTGCTATGGAAAAAATAAAGCAAGCAATAATTGAGCTTTTGATTGCTGCTAATAATGCAGATGAAGAGAGTATACGTGACAGTAGACTATCGCAAATATTTAGATCAAAAATACTAGGTACCTATTATCCAGACCAATACCTTAACATATATTCGGAAGAACATTTAGATTTCTTTTTAAAGAAGATTGGAATTGCGGTTGATTCAGAAGCAGATCTTTTAGAAATGCAGAAAGTGCTTATAAATTGGATGAAAGAGCAGCCGGGGACAGAATCATGGACGCTTTTAACGTTTGAAAAGTTTTTATATGAGCAAATAGGACAGCCTAAAAAAATTGCATTCAAACCAGAAGTAGAAATGGGTGCCACACTTTCAAATAATGATTTACACGAGATATTCGGTGTAGGGAATATGGGTGGTGTGCGTAGGTCTCAGAAAAATAATTTGTTATTGATAGTCAGCGATCACACAAAATCTTTTTATGAAGATAAGTGGTATGGAGATGTGCTCTATTATACTGGAATGGGATAATTCGGAGACCAACAGCTTACAAGTCAAAATAAAACATTAGCTGAATCAAATAAAAATGGTGTAGAAATATACTTGTGTGAGGCTTTTGAGAGCGGAAAGTATATTTTTCATGGAAGAGTACAATTAGTACAGGATCCATTTCAGGAGGACCAGAAAGATTCAGAGGGGATGCTTCGTAAGGTATGGATATTTCCGGTAAAAGTTGTAGACTCCAATGACGTAATTGACAAGGAAATTTTAGATCGTTATGAATCGACAAAGGAGCAGAAAGCAAAAGGAATGTCTGAGGAAGAATTGAAACAGAAGGCAAAAGAGCATTCCGGGAAAAAGTCGTCATACCGATCAGTGGCTTCAACAACCTATGTTAGAGATCCTTATATAGCAGAATATGCAAAAAATCGTGCAAAGGGCATTTGTCAGCTATGTGGACAGAAGGCGCCATTTAATGATAAGGACGATAACCCATATTTAGAAAGCCATCACATTATTTGGTTATCAAAGGGCGGAGATGATTCAATAGAGAATACGGTTGCTTTGTGTACAAACTGTCATAGAAAAATGCATGTGATCGCGAATGAGCAAGATGTTAAATTGCTTCAAGAGAAGAATAAAGAAATAGATTGGTAGAGGTATAATCATGATTAAAAATAATCTTGAAAAAAGTGCGAATATTAACATACAATTATTGCATAATGTCCGGATCAGCCGATATGATTTCCTCAGCAAGTGAGCCTGCGTTTTCTATTTTCATTATACATGATTATAGAGAAAAAGCCACAGGTAAATTATGACAAAAATAGGAAAGATATTGACAAGTATCCTTGCGTCCCAAAAGGTTTCATAGTATCATATATCCTATAAAAGATAGTGATACTATGAATCTTTTTTATTTAGAAGCGATATTCATATAAAGAATAAAGGGAGGAACTCACCATGGGACATTTCTATTTCGTCCGGCACGGGCAGACCGTGTGGAATGTTGAAAACAAAATTTGCGGAGCTACAGACAGTCCGCTTACAGAGTATGGCCGTGAGCAGGCCAGGGAGACGGGGCGCAGGATCATTGCGGAGGGAATCAAGGCAGATGAAATCCTCTGCTCTCCGCTTAGCAGGGCAGCGGATACTGCCAGGTTGATTTCAGAAATGACAGGGATTCCATGCAGGGTGGAACCAAGATTGATCGAGCAGAATTTTGGCAAATGGGAGTCCACTCCCAGGGATGGAAAGGATTTTAAGAAGGCGAAGGAGTTTTTTGCATGCAGTCATGAAGGCGGAGAATCTACACTTCGTCTGGCACAGAGAATCTATAACCTTCTTGATGAAATAAAAGCAGAGTCCGATAAAAAGACCTACATCCTGGTTGCCCATAACGGAATCGCCAGAGTGGTACAGTCCTATTTTACGGACATGACAAATGAGGAATATGCTGCATTTGGAGTAAAGAATTGTGCTGTGGTTCGATATGATTTTTGGAAAATTATGAACTGCTGACTTCAAATGCTTACTGAAGTGGAGAGATTGGGAGAAAGGAGAATAATCCATTATCTTTCAAAAAGGATAATGAGATTATACGTGATAGGGTGGCAATACTATTTACCAGTGATCTGCACCTGGGACATGCGAACATAATTTCCACGTGCGGAAGAAATGCCGAAAGCTGTGGGAAAGATTTTGCCTCTGTGGATGAGATGAATACTTTTCTCATTGATAAGTGGAATCAGAAAGTGGAAAAAGATGACGAAGTATACATTTTAGGGGATCTGTCATTTCGTTCCAACCAGTCGGTAAAAATCTACTTGGAACAGCTAAAAGGACGCAAACATTTAATTATAGGAAATCATGATTTTAAATGGCAGAAAAATATTCAAAATATGAATGACTATTTTGAAACAGTAAGCAATCTTGAGGTGATCAAGCTGGATAAGAAACTGATCACCCTGTGCCATTATCCCCTTTTGGAATGGAATGGCTCCAGACGGGCGAAGGACCAGGAAACCTCTATTTCCTGGCTGATCCATGGACATATTCATAACAGCAGAGATGATGTTTTTGAATATATTAGGGATCATCTGCCCTGCGCCCTCAATTGTGGTGTGGATATAAACGGATTTGAACCTGTAACTTTTGAGGAACTGCTTGCAAATAATAATAAATGGTATGGAAGAACGGAAGCGTAAGAAGGGGGATACTATATGTTTTCTTTAAAGAACGAGGAAGTGAATGTTGGGCGGCAGAGAGAACTTGATCTGGTAAAAGGCTTTCTGATGATCATGATCGTATTTATACATTCATTTCAGACAATTGCAGGCGCAGCAGCGGCGGAGTCAAGTGTACATAAGATTATGTTTGCCCTGTTTATGCCTACTGGAGCCTGCTTATATCTGTTTACCATGGGCTTTGGAAGTGTTTTCACACGCCATTCCCAGCCAAAGGACATGGTCAGAAACGGTATAAAACTGTTGATTTACCAGGGTATAAGCAATTTATGCTATGCAGCAGTAATGACGGTCAGTTACGCCATTAGAAATTCCATTACAGGAGAAGCGGCAGGCAGCAGGGAAGTATTTGAAGCAAGCCGGTATTCCATGCTTACATTTGTGAATATCTTTTTCATATCCGGTATGTGCTACCTTGTACTTGCTTTATACAGGAAATTAAATGTCAAACTTGTCGGCTACATAATAAGCGCATTGATAGTTGGAATCGTGACACCTTTTACCAAACTGCTGGTATCCGATAACCAGGCACTTAACTGGATCCTGGACATGACCTTTGGAGGAAAAGGAGAGACCAGTTTCTGCTTCTTCCCATATCTGAGCTATGTATTTTTAGGATATGTTTTTGCAAAAGTAATCAGAAGAGTACCAGAAAATGAAAAAGGAACCTTCTATAAAAAGAGCGGCATAATATGTGGACTGATAGCAGCTGTGTGGTTTGTGGGCTGTGTTGTGCTGCATCCAGGTGTTGACGGATTCTTTAATTATATGATCGATCAATACAGGACACCAGGTCTTACAAAAGTAATCGGAACTTTCTGCAGTATCATACTTGTATTTGCAATTGCATTTGGAATCATGCCGATTATGGAAAAATGGAAATTTGGATATACCAAATTGAACTATTACTCCAAGCAAATATCGAAAATGTATGCAGTACATATAGGCGTATATTGGGTACTTGCTGGTTTTGCTGCTTTTTACGAATTCAATGTAACAGAATGTCTGATCTTGTCGGTGGCAGTGCTGATCGCAACTGATTTACTTGTGCAGGGATATCTGAAACTGACGGATAAGATAAAAGGATAAAAATGGAACAATACTATTATAATCACATGAACAAACTCCAGCAGGCTGCTTATCACAGTATCTTTGCAGGGGTGAAAAATCTATCGGATGAAATTCAGGTTCCGGCGCTTTCCGGAGAGGAGCTTTACAATGTATTTTTCCAGCTGAGGCTGGACCATCCGGAAATATTCTGGGTAACCAATTTTAAATATCGTTACTATAAAGATTCGCCGAACCTGATTTTTATACCGGAATATCTTTTTGAGAAAAACAAGATCCGGGAGCATCAGAAGGCTCTGACAGCCAGGGTAGAGAAGCTTGTGCGCTCGGCACAGAAGATGTCTGAGTGGGAAAAAGAGAAATATGTGCACGATTTTATCTGTGAAAATGTCCGTTATGACAAACTGAAAAAAGCATATTCCCATGAGATCATTGGCCCGCTTGGACAGGGCGTCGGGGTATGCGAGGGCATTGCGAAAGCGGTGAAGGTCCTTCTGGATGCGCTGGGCGTATGGTGTGTGATCGCAATTTGCGGCAACAATCCGGAAAAAGGAATCAAATACCGGCACACCTGGAATATTGTAAAAATAAATGGCATCTATTATCATTTAGATGCCACTTTTGACAACAACCTGGGAAAAGATCACGAAAACACGGAAATCCGCTATGATTATTTCAACCTGGATGACCAGCAGATCTTTCGCGACCACGAGCCCCTGATCGCGCCTGCGCCCCATTGCAGCGATCATGATCATTTTTACTACAAAGAGAAGAAATTATCCTTTACCAAACAGGAGGATGTGTACAAGCGGTCTTTGCAGGCTGCTAAGAAAGGAAAAGTGCTTGTTTTTCACTGGCGGGGCGGCTATCTGACAAAGGAAGTATTAAACGAGCTGCTGCACCTAATCCGCAAAGCGGGCATGGAAAAAGAGAAAACCGCAATGGTCAGCATAAACTGGCCCCAGGCAGTTCTTCGCGTCCAGTATGCTGACATACAGGCCCAGGAGAGTGTTAGGCTGGAAGAGGCGAATGAAGGGGAGAAGGATTGAGGAAAATGAGTTATATAAGAGTTTTATTTGTGTGCCTAGGAAATATCTGCCGCAGCCCCATTGCGGAGTTTGTAATGAAAGATATGGTTTCGAAGCGCGGGATGGCAGACAAATTTTATATTGCATCTGCAGCCACCAGTACGGAGGAAATCTGGAATGGAATCGGGAATCCGGTTTATCCGCCTGCGAATAGGGAACTGGCGAAGCATGGGATTTCCTGCGAGGGGAAAAGAGCGGTGCAGATCACCAAAGCAGATTATGGAAAATACGATTATATTCTGGGAATGGAGCAGCGGAATATTCGAAACATCCTGAGGATCGTAGGAAAGGATCCGGAGGGAAAAGTGAAGCTTCTGCTGGATTATTCAGATGATCCAAGAGACATTGCAGACCCCTGGTATACGGGGAATTTTGAATCTACCTATAGAGACGTGGTGGAAGGCTGCGAGGGATTTCTTCGATATCTGGAAAAGAATAATCTGGTGTAATGGTTAAAATACACAAAAGGAAAATTATAAAGTTGTAAAAAATATACAAGAAAATGATTGGTGACTCTTGACAATTCCTTTTTGCAGGACTACAATAACCTTAATCTAAGAATTTCGCAATGACGAGGAAGAGTAGCAAGCAGTGAAATCCACAGAGAGCCATCGGTGGTGAGAGATGGCGAGGAAGCTTTTGTGAAAATCACCTCTGAGCTTTCAGACTGAAAAATAGTACCTGCTATTTTTAAGCGGCAGAAGGAATCGCAGTGCTTATTCGAGTAAGTCCGGACGGTTAACAGTCGTTATCCTGTTTCTCATTTTATAAGATGAGTAGTGAGTGGCTGCGCAGCAGCAAGAAGAGTGGTACCGCAGAGGACATTGGCCTTTGTCTCTTGATTGGAGACAAAGGCTATTTTTTGTTACCCACTCACACAGAGGAAATACCATCATGTGAAATCCCTAGGAAGCAAGATAAAACATGCTCTGCAAGTTTTATCCTGCTATCGCGGCAGTCGCCAAATGGACATGCAAGCATGTCCGCTTGGCTCGCCTATCGCGTAAAATAAAGAAGGCATCTAAGAGCTGCCTTCAAAAAACGAAGGAGAAACAAAAATGGAAACATTAAAGAAAATCACAAACTTTGTCAGCAAGTATATGGCTGTGATTGTAATCGCAGAGACTATGAGAAAAAGTCTGTAAATAAGATTCTTCTATGATATGTAAGGGTGGCAAGCCTGAAAATCAGGCTTCTCACCCTTGTTTTATATATAACAGTTGTTGAATGGC
>NZ_JBQKLL010000040.1:0-34103 GCF_052116245.1 Blautia sp. Sow4_E7 | reverse complement strand
ATTTTTCGTCATCATAAAAAACACCGCCCTTCTGATATTTATTATATCAGAAAAGCGGTTCCAACAATAGCAAAACCCTGCAAAAGCAGGGCTTTGTCTACAATCTGAAACCCCTTCTATTTAGAAGGAGTTCTTATTTCAAGCGTTTATTTTAATCATTATTTATTTCATTCAAAGCATTAATATAATCAAATTTTACTAGAACTTATTTCTTTTATATTAATAAAAATTGCGTATTTATGTAATTGCAAAAAATAGAACCATTCCTTTCTTTCAGCACAATTCCCGCTGACCTTAGAAATTTTCATAAAAACAGTTCCACCGCTTCTGGATCCTATCCAGAAATACTTTTATGTAACAGAATATTACATAAAAAATCCCCCTAAAACGAGGAGTGCCCCGGCAGTGGCTGCCGGGGCGATTATTATGAAAAAATTTTATGTGTAATGGTGTCATTACAACGTCTTCTGTGTATGTTCTTTCGAACTGATTATATAGTACCAGACACTTATGAATAAAGTATGAACAAATCACAAACGAATAATGAACTTTTGTCTTATTTGCACAATTTATTCTTTCATTTTCCTCTTTTTTTATAAAATTACCACATTCTCATTTTTGCTTTAGCTTGGTAAAGTTATACATTTTGCACATTTTCTTATTCTTATTCGAATAATCCTTTTACAAAATCCAGCAGTTTCGCAACAAGTCCCTTGGCATCGTCCTTGGTAACGCCCATATCCTGGAGCTTATTGTAAACAGAGTTTACATCACTTCTAAGTGCATCCTCATCAATCTTCGCATCCAGAACCTTGCGTACCACTGAAACAAGGGAATCTACGTCAGAATCGGAAAGGGATACCCCGAAATGGTCTGCTGCCTGAGTAACGGCACTTCTTACCTGATCATCTGTAATATTCTGCTGGTCTACCAGATCCTTTGCATACATAATGATGTCTACTGCTTTTCCAGGATCGGAAGCAAGAAAATCAATTCCGCTGTCCAGAAGACTTTCTACAACTTCTGTATCACTGGATGCCATAACCGGCATTGGCATGGAACATGCAAGAACTCCTGCAAGAATAAGTGCTGCTGATTTTTTCATTTTTATCATGATCATTACCTCCTGATTCACAATTGGCGCTGCTGGTCCCTGTTCATAAGCTGACCAGCAACGATTCATATTCTGTTCACAAACTACTGAAATATGGAACCGTAAACTCCGTGTACAGCTCCATTGCGTAGCGCAATAATTTGATTCTGTGCCTCAAATTATTGTTTTATTATACTACACCTTTCTTCTTCATTTGTAAAATGTATCTAAAAACTTTATGATCTTTTTATAATTAATTCCCAAAAACAGCCCTATTTTGCCGTCGGTTACAAATCTTTTTAATTTCGTTCACTAATTTTTCATAAGATAAACACGATTCTTTCAAACTTTCCCGATATACTAGCATCATAAAAATAATAACAGCCAACATTATTTTTATAAAATTTCTTTTTCATATGTCGATCACGGAAACGTGATTGACTCTCCTTCCTTTTAAAAAATATATTTGAGACAAAATAAAAATCACCCGTCTAGCCACCGGGTGATTTTTATTTGCTGCAAAGCATGGACTTTGGCTCGCCTATCGCGTAAATCACAAAAGCGAAGCCCTCGCCCCGCTTTTATCACTTTCATTATTATCTTAATTTATTAAACGCATTCGCCAAATCCGCGAACTCCTTCAATGTCAGCGCTTCGCCTCTCACATTCACCGGAATTCCGGTCTCTGCCATAACTTTCTCAATTTCCTCTTTTGAGAAATCAAGCTCCTGGGAATTCTTAAGTCCGTTTACCAGCGTTTTTCTTCTCTGGTTAAAGGACGCCCGGATCAGACGGAACATCAGCTTCTCATTATCCACCTGCACCGGTGGCTCCTCGTATCTCACCAGCTGGATCACTGCACTTCCAACCTTCGGTCTTGGCATAAAACAGTTAGGCGGAACATTTGCAATGATCTGCGGTCTGGCATAATACTGAACAGCCAGTGACAATGCCCCGTAATCCTTGGTTCCAGGTCCAACCTGCATTCTGTCCGCCACTTCCTTCTGCACCATAATGGTGATGGAAGAGATTGGAACATGATTTTCGAAAAGTCCCATAATGATCGGTGTGGTAATGTAATAGGGCAGATTGGCAACCACCTTGATTGGCTTACCGCCGTTTTTCTCCTGGGCCAGCGCCGCAATATCCACTTTCAGGATATCCTCGTTGATCACAGTTACATTATCCCAATCCTTCAACGTATCGTTTTCCAGAATGGGAATCAGAGTCTTGTCAATCTCAACCGCCACCACTTCTCTGGCAGCCTCAGCCAGATACTGGGTCATAGTTCCTATACCAGGTCCGATCTCCAGGACAAAATCATCCTTGGTGATCTGGGAAGCCTCTATGATTTTCTCCAGAACATGGGTATCGATCAGAAAATTCTGACCAAACCTTTTCTGGAAAGCAAAATTATACTTTTGAAGAACTTCAATGGTATATTTCGGGTTTCCTAAATAAGGTCTGGTCATGTTAATTTCCTCTTTCTTTTTATATTTTTTGAAATTCCTGGACGGCAGCCATAAATGAGCCATGCTTGCATGAGCAAATTTATGGATATGGTCCAGGCTGGACCGAATTCGTAATCCGGGCTATAGCCCGGATTACGAATTCGGTCGGCAGTTACGGGAGTGCCGCAGGCACGGAGACCGGGCGACATATCCTTATCACTTATTTTGCAAAATCTTTCTCATAGAGAACCGTAAATCCGTCACGGTCTACTCTCTTTTTCTTGTTGAATTTCAGAAGTCCACCCTGGGATTTCGCCATTGCTGCGTCAAGCATTTCCTTAACAGCCCCAATGTTCATCGGCTGGTCTTCCTTCTGGTTCACACCGATCAGATTGTACAATGCAAGCATTCCCATCTGATCGATCTTATAACCGTTTTCTTTGGTGTAAACTCTTGCAAAGTTTACAAGCTCATCATTGGTAAATACCGGGATGTTGATCATAGAGGTAAACTTCTTGGCAAATTTCGGGAATCTTGCGATCAGCTTGCGCATTCCGATCTTCTCATCCTCAATGATCACTGTCAGTCCGTCTGTGCGGAACTCCATAGCTTTATCCAGAATATCAACTGTCTCCTGTGTAAGCTGGTTTGCACCCTCGATTACCAGGAAACCACCGCGAAGTTTATTTACCACTTTGGCAATATCCATCTCGTTCAGCTGATCTGCAAATACATAAGCAACCTTGGAAGCCGGCAGATTCAGTTCTTTACAGATTGCCGGGATCAGGCTGGCGATCAGTCTGGTCTTACCAGTTTCTTTACCACCCATGACGATCACGTTTCCGGTCTTGGATGTTTTATCTGCTGCTGCCATCTGCACATCGCAAAGTGCACTGATCAGCTGCTCTTTCATTCCCGGAACCTTTACAAAATATGTAAACAGCTTTTTCTCGTCATCTGTGAGCGCTTTTTCTCTTGGAACAATATCAACAGGATTTCTCTTATCCTTCGGCTGGATGGAATCGATAAACTGCTCAAGCTCTTCCTCCTCGGAAAGCGGCTTGTCAGACTCTTCTTCCTCATCCTGGTCAAAATCAAAGTCTTCGTCCCCTAATTCTTCATCAGAATCTTCCTCTTCGGAATCCTCTGCCTCTTTCTCAGATCCAGCTTTCTCCTCATCGATCACTGGCGGAACATCTTCATCCTCACCAATGCTCTCCTTGAGAAGTTTGGCGATAAATTCATCTTCAGACATAGAATCATCGGAAGGTTCCTCCTTACGGCCTGCTGGTCCATTAAAAAATTCATCCTCAGCAGCCTGAAGATCCTCTTCGGAAAGGAACTCTTCTTCCTCAAGCTCCACAACCGGCTTCTTCTCTTCCGGTTCCTCTTCCACTTCTTCGTCCTCCGGCTGGATCACTTCTTCCGGAATTTCCTCATCCTTCTCTTCTTCAACAGGTTTCTGAGGCTTCATGGAAATTTCTTTTGCCGCCTGGGCAATCTCTTTATTCTCTTCCTCTACCTTCGCTTCGTCAGGCTTCTCATCTGGAATTTCAATTCCCTGGGCAGTAGCTGCTGCCAGAATGGTATCCTCCAGATTAAAGTTTGAGAAATCAAATGCCGGAATCTCTTCTACTTCTTCCTTCTCTTCCGTCGCATCGCTGAAAAGATTATTCTGTGCAGGCGCCTTCGGTACCTCCACCTCTTCTACGGCCATATTTTTCATGGAATCCGGAATATTCAGTGTAGGCATTTTCAGAGTTTCTGCGGAAGGTGCCTCTGCCTTTGCAGCACTTTCGGTTTCTTCCTGCACTTCTTCGGAAGCAGCCGCTTCCTCTTTCACTTCGCTCTCATGATCTGCAGATTCCTTAACTGCATCCACAACTGGCTCCTTCACCTTGCCAGTCTCAGGCTCAAGCTCTGGAACACTCTCATATTCCTTCTCAGAAGCCGGATCACGAAGCATCTCCTCCTGAACTTCCTTGTTCTCCTCGGAAGAAACAATGCTTTCCTCAGTCTCGTCCATCTTACGGTTTCCGAAAATATCACGAAGTCCTTTGGAAATCTTGTCCTGAAGACTCTCTACTCCGTCCAGATCCTCACTCTTGATCTGAATACTCTCAATGCTATCATCATTCTGAGTTTCCTGAGCCTTCTCTTCTTCCTGTACTTTATCTGCATCTTCCGGTTTCAGAAGCTTCGGTACAAACTGCTCTTCATACCGCTCTTTTTCCTCACCAGTCAGGACACCCATACGCTGCTTCAGGTCCATGGCCTTCATTACGTAGCTGCCCTCGTTGAACCAGAGAATGATCTCATTGCAAAGCTCCAGACATTTCTCCTTGTCCCCATCCTGATAATACAGTTTGGCAAGCTCGTAGGACCACTTCTCAGTGAATTCTTTCTCCTTGTACTCTTCCAGAACCTTGATCTGCTCTGCAAGAGGAGTTTTCTTGGCTTTCAGGATCTTATATTTCAGAATATACTGGGTGTTGTCATTTGGTGCAACTTCCCTGTACTCCTGATAAAATTCTACAGCCTCAGAAATTTCGCCCAGTTTCAGGGAAACCTCTACCAGACGATAAAGAATGTTCTTACCAATGGAGGCTCTGTGATAAGCAAGAAGGAAAATTTCCTTACTGTCCTCATAGCGTTTGTTAGCAGCATAGATCTCACCAACTACACAAAGGGTACGAACATTTTTTACACGGCGCCAGTCAATGCTGTCTACCACATTCATGGCTCCTTTATAGTCTTTCTGTTCTACTAAATGGTTAATCTCTTCAAGTTTAACCCGAAATTCCTCTTTGTCCAAATTTTTCACCAACTTTCCATAGTTAATGCCAGTGTAGCATATCGTATAATACTTAGCAAGTTAATTTATCAACAGCGCAGCCCTCGCCGCACTCAAAAAAATGCCCTTGTTTTTCACGTTGGCAAGTAAACCTGTCCTGCCACAACGTGAAACACTTTATTGATCTTGAACTGATGACTGATAAAATCATCCAGACCTGTACAGGTGATCATGGTCTGGATATCATGAATGCTCTCCAGAAGATAATTCTGACGGCTGCTGTCCAGCTCAGAAAGTACATCATCCAGAAGCAGAACCGGTTTGTCATGAATGATCTTCTCCACCAGATAAATCTCTGAAAGCTTCAGGGAAAGGGCTGCTGTCCTCTGCTGCCCCTGGGAACCATATTTGCGGATATCAATTCCGTTTACCGCCACCATCAGGTCATCCCTGTGTGGTCCGGACGAGGTCATTTTCATCCGAAGGTCACGGTCACGGTTGCGGAAAAGGCTCTCTTCCAAAGCCTGGCTTTCCACGCTTGGTTCATAAATTACTTCGATATTTTCGATACCGCCGGTGAGATTTCTGTGGATCTCCTTAATGATCTCATTCAGGGATTCCACAAATTCTCTTCTTTTGTCAATGATCTTACGGCCATAATTTACCAGCTGCATGTCCCACACATCAAGAGTCGCCCCAAGATCCGGCTGCTTATACATATCCTTCAGCAGCTTATTTCTCTGGTTCAGCACATGATTGTATCCGGCAAGATCTGTGAGATACAGTTTATCCAGCTGGCAAAGCTCCGCGTCCATGAATCTTCGCCGCTCTCCCGGACCATTTTTGATAATATTCAGGTCCTCGGGGGAAAAGAAAACCAGATTCACAACACCGAGAAGCTCTCTTGCCTTCTTTATGGGAAGCCCGTTGATGGCCACGCCCTTGGCTTTATTTTTCCTAAGGTGCATGTCAATCTTGTAGGACATGGAATCTTTTCCAACCATCATGCGGATATGGGATTCCTCCTGGTCAAACCGGATGATCTCCCGGTCCTTGCTGCCCTTGTGGGACTTGCTGGTTCCACACAGATAGACAGATTCCAGGATATTCGTCTTTCCCTGGGCGTTATCCCCGTAGAAAATGTTGGTTCCCTTGTCAAAAGAAAGCTCCAGCGATTCATAATTTCTGAAATTGCTTAATTTTATGGATTCAATATAGGCCATTTTATTCGTTTCCTGACAGAACCTTCACATCCTGGCCATTATAGGAAATAACGTCACCGCCATATACCTTGCGGCCTCTTCGGGTGTCCACCTCTCCATTTACTTTTACAAGTCCGTCGTTTATCACATATTTTGCTTCAACACCGTCTGAAACAAGGTCTGCAAGCTTCAACGCCTGTCCCAGCTTGATAAATTCATCTCTGATTCTGATTTCCAATTTTTTGCCTCCACTCTTCTGGCAGATGATAACAGCTGTTCATTCTTCCAAGCCCCGATCTGCCATCCGTCTTCACTTCCATTACTCTTCCAATTATCCGCTGCGCTTCGCACTTTAACCCGCAACAATTATCTCGCCTGGTTCTGATTTATGTTAACCGGAAGGATCAGGTAGGTGTAAGTTTCCTCTTCATCCCTGATAAAACAAGGTGCTTTCGGGTTTACCAGGTAAATGTCAATGGTCTCATCATCAATAACCTTCAATGCGTCGATCAGGAACTTGGGATTAAATCCGATCAGGATATCTTTTCCCTCTTTCTCAATGTCAATATCCTCATTCATGGAACCCATTGCAGAATCAATCTTCAGCTCCATGCTGTCATCTGTAATATGGATAATGATCGGTTTCTTATCTCCTTCTCTTACAAGAAGTGTGGCACGGTCGATACAATCCAGGAATTCTTTTTTGTTAATGGAAAGCTTGGTCTCATAATCACTGGAAAGCATCTGGTCAATACGGAAATATTCGCCTTCGATCAGACGGGAAACTACCATAGTCTGGTCAAATTCAAATAAAATATGATTATTGGTAAAGAAAATGCTGACTACATCATCCATTTCTCCGGATAAGATCTTACTGATCTCATTGAGAGTCTTTCCTGGAACTACAACCTTGCGGTCAGAATAGTCTTTTTTCAGAGGCATTTTGCGGATTGCAATACGGTGTCCGTCCAGGGAAACAATTTTCAGACAATTATCCTTAATTTCAAACAGCTCACCAGTCATTAATTTGTTGTTATCGTTGACTGCAATTGAGAATATTGTCTGATAAATCATATTCTTTAATGTGTATTGAGAGATAGTTAATGGTTCATCTCGCTCAATCAAAGGAAGATATGCGAAATCTTCTCCTGATTTTCCAGGAATATTGAATTTCGCTTTCTCACAGGTGATGGTTGCAGCAAATTTTTCATCAGTTTTAATGGTAACATCGTTGTCTGGAAGTCTTCGGATAATTTCATAGAAGATCTTCGCATTCAGAGCAACCATTCCTTTTTCTTCTATAGTACCGTCAACGATGGTTTCGATTCCAAGTTCCATGTCATTGGTAGTGAATTTGATCTGGTTGGTTGTTGCATCGATCAGAATACATTCCAGAATTGGCATTGTTGTTTTGGATGGTACAGCTTTTAAGGAAATGCTGACGCTCTTCAACAAATTACTTTTGGAGCAAATGATTTTCATAATGTGTATAACTTCCTTTCTGGAGAAAATGGGTTTTTCATTAAATATATTTAAGAAGATATCCGCAGTATCCGCCGTAGGGGATGTGAATATGTGAAAAACTCACTTCCGCCCAGTGAATAAAAGGGTTTCGGATATGGATAACTTCGTGTAAAAGCATTGGTTTAGGGTGTGAATAACCTGTGTAAAACCACATCAGCGATTTTGGCGCCGAAAGTTATTCACATTAATACACATAATGTCAACATCTTATACACATGAAATGTGGAAAAAATGTGTTAAGTTTGTGGATTAATTTTTTTCTTTAAGGTATCGATGGTGCTCTGCAGCTGTTCGTTGGTCTGGAGTTCCTTTTCGATCTTTTCTACGCCGTGCATAACTGTGGTATGGTCACGATTTCCAAGATACTGGCCTACATTTTTCAGCGGGATCGCCAGAATTTCACGGCAAAGGTACATAGCGACCTGTCTTGGCATTACGATTTTGGAACTTCTCTTATTTCCGCAAAGATCTGCAGTACTTACATTAAAATGCTCTGCTACCATAGAAATAATGTAGTCTGCGGTGATCTGTTTATTTTCATTTGGTGCGATAATATCCTTCAGAGCCTGCTCTGCAAGTTCCAGGGTAACCTCTTTTTTCTCAAGTTTTGCGTAAGCAACTACCTTATTAAAGGCACCTTCCAGTTCACGGATGTTGGATTTGATGTTATTGGCAATATATTTGATAACATCTTCGCTTACATTATAGCCGTCCATGTCTTCTTTCTTATGAAGAATGGCCATTCGGGTCTCGTAATCCGGCAGGGTGATATCCACGATCAGTCCCCATTCGAATCTTGAACGGAAACGTTCATCCAGAATCTCCATATCCTTTGGCGGTTTATCGGAAGATATAATGATCTGTTTGTTCGCGCTGTAAAGGCTGTTAAAGGTGTGGAAAAATTCCTCCTGTGTGGATTCCTTTCCTATAATAAACTGAATATCGTCGATCAGAAGGACGTCAATGTTACGGTACTTCTCACGGAATTTGCTCATGGCGGTGTTGTTTCCGTTACGGATGGTCTCGATCAGTTCATTGGTAAATTCCTCACTGGTAACATAGAGAACCTTGCTGTTATCATCGTTTTCAATAATAAAGTGGGCGATGGAATGCATAAGGTGAGTCTTTCCAAGTCCGGCGCCACCGTAGATAAACAGCGGATTGTAGGTATTTCCAGGAGATTCCGCTACTGCCAGGGCTGCTGCCTGAGCCAGCTTGTTGTTGCTGCCCACAATAAAAGTATTGAATGTATATTTCGGGTTCAGATTTGCTTCTTCGCATCTGTCCTTAAAACGGCTGTTCTGATCAGGTGCAGCTTCGGAAGTGGATTTCTTCGCTGGAACGTCTTCTGGAAGGATAAATTTCACTTCGCAGTCGGTCATTCCGGTGACTTCGCTTATGGTAACCTGCAGAGGCAGTTTGTAATTCTTATTAATGTAGCTTAATCGCACCTGGTCGGAAGCGACGATGGTAACTACATTTCCACTGACATCATAAACCTTCAGGGGTTTCAGCCAGGTGTCGAAGCGAACATCGGAAAGATCGTGCTCCTTTTTCACAATTTCCAGGATTTCATCCCATTTTTCTATTACTGTGCTCATTTTTTCCTCCCGTACACATCTGATGGATGCTGTTTTGGCTGCGTTTCGCAACGTATTCTTTCTTAATTAAGTGATGCCGTCCGTCGGCGACATGTCCGTTTATCAAAATATCAGTTATAAACAGGAGATCCTCTGGAGGATACAGGTAAAAAAATGATTTAATTTACTGGTATTTTGATAAACGGACATAAATATCCTTATATATATTATAATAAATCCTGTCTTTTCGCAACGACAAAATCTTATTTATATAGGAAATTTATGTGGAAAATTAGTTGCTGTGAACTATGTTCACAAAAAACACCTCGCGGAATATTACCAGTGAACAGTAACTGGAAAATTATGCACATTATTATGGATAGCCGTAAAAGTAGGACTGTCTGGGTTGGAAAATGTAGTTTTTCATAAGAAAATAGGAAAAATAACTGGGGAAAAGTGCAGAATTGTCCACAAAACATCCACAATTTAAAAAAATTGCAGTGGATAATAAAAAAATTCCAGGAAAAAGATGGGGGATATCTTGTGAATAAACTGGAAAGTTATCAACATTTTGTGTGTGGATAAATGTGGATAAAAGGTTGATAACTATTCTGGTTACCATAACATGGTTTTACAGGTTTCAATAATGAAAAATTATGTGTATAACTCTATCCACTGTCGAATCCCCTCGAAAAACATGGATTTTTGTGATATTTGCGTTAAAATCAACAGTCAAAAGTGGATATTTTTGCTGACAATCCCCAGGTTATCCACAAGTTATCCACAAAATGTGGATAATGTTACGTAAACCTTTTTAAAATGACAGGTTATGCACAGTGTGGAAAACTTTGTGGATAATAAAAATTCGATTTTGCAAGAATTTTTACTTGACGGGAAGGGCATTTATGAATATAATTGAAATGATGTTCTGATTAGGTTAATAATTTTAAATTCCATATAGATAAAGGAGGTGCTTTACCTATGAAAATGACATTTCAGCCGAAAAAAAGATCTAGAGCGAAAGTCCATGGCTTCAGAGCTCGTATGAGCACAAAAGGCGGACGTAAAGTATTAGCTGCCAGAAGATTAAAAGGAAGAAAGCAGTTATCTGCTTAAGACCGTTAAGACCGCAGTTACTGTGGTCTTTTCTTCTATACAGAAATAATTATTTTAATATCATATAAAGGAGAATCAGATGGAATACTCAGACTCCTTAAAGAAAAATAACGAATTCCAAAAGGTATACCGAAAAGGAACATCACAGGCAAATCGGTATCTGGTGATGTATGTGCTTGAGAACCATGACAGGCACATGGAGAATCGTCTGGGAATATCCGTAAGTAAAAAAGTAGGGAATAGTGTGGTACGCCACAGAGTCACCAGACTGATACGAGAGAGTTACCGCCTGAATGAGAGATCCTTCCGTCAGGGACTGGACATTGTCGTAGTAGCAAGACCAAATGCAAAGGACAAGTCCTATCAGGAGATCGAGAGTGCGCTTATGCACCTGGCAGGCAGAATGAAGGTACGCCGTGAGGCTGAGCTTCATACAGAAGAATCAAGGGAACTGAAAAAAGCAGAGGAATAATGCTGACTTGTTGTAAATGAGCTGTTTGCGACAGGAAATCAGCTGAAGTTCTATATAGCGTTTTGCAGGAGAGTTTATCATGAACAGATTTAGTCCAAAGAATATCATGATCTACATGATTCGTCTCTATCAGAAATATATATCGCCGATGAAGAGAACAAAATGTCCTTATATTCCCACATGTTCTCAATATGGTTTAGAAGCAATTCAAAAATATGGTGCATTAAAGGGCGGGCTTCTGGCAGTGTGGAGAATTTTGCGCTGCAATCCTTTTTCACATGGAGGATACGATCCTGTACCATAAACCGTACTGGAAGAATTAGTGTCCAATAAACGACACTTTAAACTGAATTTCAGCACAAAAACTCAAACTTTGACAATTGAATAGTTACACCGAAAAAGCCTAGGAGGAAACAAACTTGGATATGATTTTATTGACGAAGAGCAGTGTTCCGATTATCGGACAGGTTGCTTCTATTATGGGCTGGATCATGGACGGAATCTACAGAGTTCTTGATCTGGTGGGTATTCAGAACCTGGGTCTTTGTATCATCATCTTCAGTATTATTATTTATGCGCTGATGACACCATTGTCCATCAAGCAGCAGAAGTTTTCTAAGTTAAGCTCCGTTATGCAGCCAGAACTTCAGAAAATCCAGAAGAAATACAAAGATAAAAAAGACCAGGCATCCATGCAGAAAATGCAGGAAGAGACTCAGCTTGTATACCAGAAATACGGTGTTTCACCTACCGGTAGCTGTGTGCAGCTGTTGATCCAGTTTCCTGTCCTGATGGCGTTATGGCAGGTTATTTACAAAATTCCAGGTTACGTTGGAAGTGTAAAGAACGTATTTACAGGCCTTGTTGACCAGATCGTAAGCGTAAATGGCTATACAGATCTGATCCAGAACTTTATCACAGACAACAAGATGACCCGTGTACAGCTTGCTCTTGATAATGGAAAAGCTACCAGCAACTCTGTAATTGATTTCCTTTATGCATTATCTCCTTCCCAGTGGAAAGATCTTGCATCCATGGATCAGTTTAAAGGATTTGCAGATACCATCAACACAACATCTGCCGAGATTTCCAAGATGCAGAACTTCTTCGGTCTGAACATTGCAGATCAGCCTCTGAACTACATTAAGGCTGCTTTTGTAGGAGGCTCTATCGCTCTTGCAATCGCTGCAATCCTGATCCCGATCCTTGCTTGGGCAACTCAGGTCCTGAACTATAAGCTTATGCCCCAGGCAGCAGCTTCCGGTGATGGAACCGCTGATACCATGCAGGCTTCCATGAAGACCATGAACACAGTTATGCCGCTTATGTCAGCTGTATTCTGTTTCACATTCCCGGTAGGTCTTGGTATTTACTGGATCGCAAGTGCTGTTGTAAGAAGTATCCAGCAGCTTTTGATCAACCGTCACCTTGACAAGATGGATATCAATGATCTGGTAAACGAGAATATGAAGAAGATCGAGAAACAGCGTGCGAAAGAGGGACTTCCGCCGCAGAAGATCACAAATCAGGCAAACCAGTCTACCAAGAATATCAACACCAAGATTGATAAAGGTTCCAGCAACACCAATGCAGAAGAGAGAGCCAAAAAAGTAGAGGAATCCTACCAGAATGCAAGAAACGCAAAACCTGGAAGTATTACAGCAAAAGCAAATATGGTCAGGGATTTTGATGAGAGAAACAAGAAGAAGTAATTGTCAGTTACGGAGGGTTTCATAGATGGAGGAATTTATCCAGTTTTCAGCAAAGACGAAGAATGAAGCAATCACCAAGGCGTGCATCGAATTAGGTGTATCCAGTGATCAGCTGGATATTGAAATGGTTTCTGAAGGTAGTTCCGGATTTTTTGGTATCGGAAGCAAACCTGCAATCATCAAAGCACGCAAGATCAATACCGTTTCCGCAGAGGATGAGTTACAGGCGGTCGTTGACACTGTGAAGGTGGATGCGATCAAAGAAGAGCAGACAAGAAAGCCTGCCAGATCTTTTGCAAAATCTGAGAAACCGGCACCAAAGAGTGAACCGGTGAAAGAAAAAGCACCTGTAAAAGAAGCAAAAGAGCCGAAGCCTTTTAAAGAAACAAAAGAAAAACAGCCGCGCCAGCCGAAAGAGAAAACTTTCAAGGAGCGTCCTGTAAAAGAAAAACCGGCAAAAGAAAAAATGCCGAAGGAGCCAAGAGAAGAGAAGCCGAGACAGTCCAAACCTGTTGAGATCATCACAGATCCGGCTGAGATCAAAGACGTAGAAGAGAGAGCAATCGTTTTCCTTCGCGACGTATTTGCATCCATGAATCTTGGTGAAGTCCAGATCACTTCCAAATACAACACAAATGACGGTTGCCTGGAAGTTGCTTTCGAGGGAGAGGATATGGGAATCCTGATCGGTAAGAGAGGACAGACCCTTGATTCCCTTCAGTATCTTACAAGCCTTGTTGTAAACAAGGACAAATCCAACTATATCAGAGTGAAGCTGGATACAGAGGATTACCGCAGACGCCGTAAAGAGACTCTGGAGAATCTTGCAAGAGGAATTGCCTACAAGGTTAAGAAGACCAGAAAGCCAGTTGTACTTGAGCCTATGAACCCATATGAGAGAAGGATCATCCACTCAGCACTTCAGGGCAACAAGTATGTGGAGACTGTCAGCGAGGGCGAAGAGCCGTATCGTCACGTAGTTGTGAAATTAAAAAGATGGTAAATCAAAAGTAAGCCGCAGAGATTTTTCCCAGGTGGCTTGCATAAAGCACTTGAATGTGTTATAAAAGATTTGCAGAATGAATAAGAGGTTATTCCAGGTGAAAGATGGAAGAACTGAAGCGTTATGCTTTTGTTTTTGGTATCTTTCCCTGGGGTAACTTTTTTTGTATAATAAATAAAATTGCAGTTAAAATTTACATGGAGGAAATCACATGAATACAACAATTGCAGCGATATCTACTGCTGTGAGTGCTTCGGGAATCGGAATCATCCGGATCAGCGGCCCGGAAGCCATGGACGTTATATCCCGCATTTACCGTTCCAAGGGCGGGAAAAAGAAGATTAAAGAAGTGCCCACCCATACCATTCATTATGGTTATATTTATGACGGGGAAGAAATCGTGGATGAAGTTCTGGTCATGGTTATGCGTGCACCCAAAACATTCACAGGAGAAGATACCGTGGAGATTGACTGTCACGGCGGTGTCTATGCCATGAACCGGGTTCTGGAGACGGTTTTGAAAAACGGCGCCAAGATCGCCGGCCCCGGAGAGTTTACCAAGAGAGCCTTCTTAAATGGCAGGCTGGATCTTTCCCAGGCAGAGGCAGTTATGGACGTGATCCAGGCTAAGAATGAATATGCCCTGAAGAGCTCCATGAGCCAGCTGAAAGGCTCTGTGCAGAAGACCATCAAGGAGATCCGAAGCGACCTGATCTACGAGATTGCTTTTATCGAGTCTGCCCTGGATGATCCAGAGCACATCAGCCTGGATGGATATCCACAGAAACTACACGGAATTGTGGAAAAAGAACAGAAATCCATTGAAGAACTGTTGAAAACTTCCGCAGACGGCAAGATCATCCGGGAGGGAATTGAGACGGTTATTGTGGGCAAGCCGAACGCAGGTAAGTCCTCCCTGTTAAATCTTCTTGTAGGGGAAAATAAGGCCATTGTAACGGATATTGAGGGTACTACAAGGGATATTCTGGAGGAGTATATCACCCTTCATGGAATTACCCTGAAGATTGTGGATACTGCAGGTATCCGTGAGACAGAGGATGTGGTGGAAAAGATTGGCGTTTCCCGGGCGCGCGAGGTTGCCAAGGGAGCGGATCTGGTGCTGTATGTGGTGGATAGTTCCACTCCTCTGGATGAAAATGACGAAGAGATCATGGAAATGCTGAAGGGCAGAAAAGCCATTGTGCTGTACAATAAGACAGATCTTGAGGCGGCTGTAAGCATGGAAGAATTAAAAGAGAAAATGGATCACCCGATCATTCCCATTTCTGCGAAAGAGGAGACCGGGATCGCGCAGCTGGCCGATACCATTAAGACCATGTTTTTCACCGGAAAAATTTCTTTTAATGATGAGGTTTATATTACAAATGCACGTCATAAAGAGGCGCTGGAAGAGGCAGCAGACAGCCTTGCGATGGTAAAACAGAGTATCGAGGATGGCATGCCGGAAGATTTCTTTTCCATTGATCTGATGGCTGGATATGGAAGCCTTGGAAAAATTACCGGGGAAGAAGTTGGGGAAGATCTGGTGAATGAGATTTTTAGTAAGTTTTGTATGGGTAAATAGTTGCCAAATTGCTGTGGCTGGTTAGGAGCGTTGTAGTTGGCAATTAAAAATTTGGAATTTGTGTGTGGATTATATGAGGAGATAGATTTAAGATGAAAAATTTAGAACAAAGCTTTGACATAGTAGTTGTCGGTGCCGGTCATGCTGGCTGTGAGGCTGCGCTGGCAGGGGCAAGACTGGGATTAAATACGATCATGTTTACGGTAAGTGCAGAGAGCATTGCGCTGATGCCCTGTAATCCCAATGTAGGTGGAAGCTCCAAGGGTCATCTGGTGCGTGAACTTGATGCCCTTGGCGGTGAGATGGGAAAGAATATTGATAAGACTTTTATCCAGTCCAAAATGCTGAACTGCTCCAAAGGCCCGGCAGTTCATTCCCTTCGTGCCCAGGCTGACAAGCAGGCCTACAGTAATGAAATGAGAAAGACCTTGGAAAACCAGGAGAACCTGACTATCCGCCAGGGAGAGGTTACCAAGCTTCTTGTGGAGGACGGAAAAATCACTGGCGTGAAGACTTATTCCGGTGCTGTTTACCATTGTAAGGCGGTTGTTTTGTGTACAGGAACCTATCTGAAAGCACGCTGCATTTACGGTGATGTAAGCAATTATACAGGCCCGAATGGTCTGCAGGCTGCCAATTATCTGACCGATTCCCTGAAAGAACTGGGAATCGAAATGTTCCGTTTTAAGACAGGAACACCGGCGCGAATTGCAGGAAATACCATTGACTATAGCAAAATGGAAGAGCAGTTTGGTGACGAGAGAGTAGTGCCGTTTTCCTTTTCCACAGATCCGGAGGACGTGCAGATCCAGCAGAAATCCTGCTGGCTGACTTACACCAATGAGACAACTCACGACATCATCCGCGCCAACCTGGACCGTTCTCCGCTGTATTCTGGCATGATCGAGGGAACCGGACCACGTTATTGCCCGTCTATTGAGGATAAAGTAGTTCGTTTTGCAGATAAAAAGAGACACCAGGTGTTCATTGAGCCGGAGGGACTTTATACAAATGAGATGTACATTGGCGGTATGTCAAGCTCCCTGCCGGAAGATGTGCAGGAGGAAATGTACCACAGCGTACCAGGCCTTGAGCATGCAAAAATCGTGAAGAATGCGTATGCCATTGAGTACGATTGCATTAATCCAAGACAGCTTTATCCAACACTGGAGTTTAAGAAAATCAAGGGACTTTTTAGCGGCGGACAGTTTAACGGAAGCTCCGGATACGAGGAGGCAGCAGCCCAGGGTCTGATCGCTGGTATCAATGCAGCCATGGAAGTGCTAGGAAAAGAGCAGCTGATCCTGGATCGTTCTGAGGCTTATATCGGCGTTTTGATTGACGATCTGGTTACAAAAGAGAACCATGAGCCATATAGAATGATGACCAGCCGCGCAGAATATCGTCTCCTTCTCCGCCAGGATAATGCGGACCTGAGACTTCGGAAAAAAGGCTGGGAGGTAGGTCTTGTTGATGACGAAACCTATGCAAAAGTAGTGGAAAAAGAGCGCTTGATCAAGGAAGAGATCCAGCGTGTGGAGAATACAAATGTGGGTATGACAGAGGCTGTTCAGAGCCTTCTGGAAAGCAAGGGAAGCACACCACTTAAGTCCGGAATCAGTCTTGCAGAGCTGATCCGCAGACCGGAGCTTTCTTATGAGGATGTGGCGCCTATTGATAAGAACCGTCCGGAGCTTGCCTGGGATGTGCAGGAGCAGGTGAATATTAACATTAAATACGACGGCTATATCCGCCGTCAGATGAAGCAGGTAGAGCAGTTTAAGAAGCTGGAAGCCAAGAAGATCCCGGAGGATCTGGACTATGAGAAGGTGAAGAGCCTGCGTATTGAAGCACGCCAGAAACTGGAACTGTACCGACCGGTTTCAATTGGACAGGCATCCCGAATTTCCGGGGTTTCACCGGCGGATATTTCGGTGCTGCTGGTTTATATGGAGCAGTATGGGAAGGAACGTCGCTAAACGGACGCGTTTCTGCAAGTAATATTCCACGCAGGTCGGTTGGGCACTACGGTGAACTAACTGATAACTACGACTAAGACGCTCGGGAGAGCTCTCTCGTCTAAGTCAACCTGACCAGTGGATTTCACCTTCGTTAAAAACGCACCTGAAATGACCAGCTAATGGATATTACTTGCAAAAACGCTGTGTATTAGCAACTGGAAAGTAAAAAAGTAAGTAGTTTGAGGTATAAGGAGACGTTTATGGAATATGATTTAACCCTCTTTGAGAAAGGATTAGAAGAGCTTGGAATTGCTCTGTCCCAGGAGCAGAAGAAGCAGTTTATTACTTATTATGAGTATCTTGTAGAGAAGAATAAGGTAATGAATTTAACTGCAATTACCGAATATGACGAGGTAATTTTAAAGCACTTTCTTGACAGTTTATCTATCGTAAAAGTAGGATGTTTTGGCCAGAAAAATCTGGCAGGTAAGTCTGCAATTGACATCGGAACCGGCGCCGGATTCCCTGGAATCCCGCTGAAAATTGCTTTTCCAGAATTGAAAATTACCCTTCTGGATTCCCTGAACAAGCGAGTAAATTTCCTCAATGAAGTGATCGAAATGCTTGGCCTAAAAGACGTAACAGCTGTCCACGGAAGAGCCGAAGACTACGCCAAACAGAAGGAGCACAGAGAAAAATACGACTTCTGTGTCTCACGCGCAGTAGCCAACTTAAGCACACTTTCCGAGTACTGCATCCCCTTTGTAAAAGAAGGCGGCAGCTTTATTTCCTACAAATCCGGCAAGATCGACGAGGAACTTTCCCAGGCCGAAAATGCCGTAAAAATCCTCGGCGGCAAAGTCCAGGACGTAGTGAAATTCCCCCTTATGGACACCGACATGGATCGCTCTTTTGTGGTGATCAAGAAGATGAAACCGACTGCAAAGAAGTATCCGAGAAAGGCTGGGCTGCCGTCGAAGGAGCCACTGGTGTAAGACACACTTCCAACACAAAATAATCACATATTTCTCACACAATCATCTAAATTTCCTCACAGGTTGCACATAGAATTATCATAGATAGATGCATGGGATAAGCCATGCATCTGCAACTTGAAGGAGGTAAGAAACTTGATTGAAGTAAAAAATCTGGTAAAACGCTATGGCGACCACACCGCTGTAGACCACCTTTCTTTTGAAATCGAGAAAGGCAAGATTTATGGTTTCCTGGGCCCCAACGGCGCCGGAAAATCCACAACCATGAATATGATAACCGGCTATATTGCATCCACCGAAGGAACAGTAGTCATAGACGGTCATGATATTCTGGAAGAACCTGAGGAGGCAAAAAAATGTATCGGATATCTACCCGAAATGCCGCCCCTTTATTTTGATATGACCGTTCTGGAATATCTGAAATTCGTAGCAGATCTGAAGAAAATTCCTAAAGATAAAAAAGCATCCATGATCGAAGAAATCATGGACATGGTGAAGATCACAGACATGAAAAACCGTCTGATCAAAAACCTTTCCAAAGGTTACAGACAACGTGTAGGTATCGCTCAGGCCGTGCTCGGCTACCCGGAAGTCATCATTCTGGATGAGCCAACCGTCGGACTTGACCCGAAACAGATCAATGAGATCCGCGAGCTGATCAAAGGCCTGAAAAAGAAACACACCGTTATCCTCAGCTCCCATATTTTGTCCGAAGTCAGCGCAGTCTGCGACTACGTGCTGATCATTTCCCATGGAAAACTGGTAGCCAGCGATACCCCTGAGAACCTGGGCAAACTGGCAGCAGGCTCCAACAACCTGAACCTGCTTGTAAAGGGCCAGAAAGACACCATCAGAGCCGCTCTGGAGGTCGTAGAAGGGGTAAAAGAGGTTGCGGTAAAGAAAAGCCCGGAGGAAGGCATATACGCTATTACAGTGGGCACAGAAGAGAATATAGATGTGCGTGAAAAAGTATTCTACAGCATGGTAAATGCCGGCTGTCCGATCCTTGAAATGCAGTCTAAGAAAGTTTCTCTGGAGGAGATCTTCCTTGAACTTACAGAAAGTGAGAAAAAGGATAAAAATGATACTGGGAAAAAGTCTGGAAAACCTTTCTTTAAGACAGCAGCAGATGCGGAAAAGTATCTGAATAAGGAAAATGAGGATACAGTCCCGGATAATGGCCTTGAAGACAAAAATACAGAAAAATCAGACGAAATATCTGATTCTGTGTCAGATAACGGACTTTCTGGTGAAGATCAGAGTAGTATGGATGATGAAAAGGGGGAAGAGTAAACCATGCTTGCTATCTATAAAAGAGAGCTGAAAAGCTACCTGACCTCCATGGTCGGCTACCTGTTTATGTTTTTCGTACTGTTAATTGCAGGTATCTACTTTTCAGCATATCAGCTTACCGCTGCTTATCCGAAATTTGAATATACCTTAAACGCCATGACCTTTGTGTTCCTGATCGCAGTGCCGATCCTGACCATGCGTGTACTTGCTGAGGAAAGAAAGCAGAAAACAGACCAGCTGCTGCTCACATCCCCAGTATCCGTATTCGGCATTGTAATGGGAAAATATCTTGCACTTGTAACTATATATGCAATCCCTATTGCAGTACTGGCAACCTATCCGCTGATCATGTCAAAATTTGGAACCGTTGCATTTGGCTCCGCGTATACAGCACTCCTTGGTTTTTTCCTTCTTGGAAGTGCAAACATTGCAATCGGCGTATTTTTCTCAGCAATCACTGAGAGCCAGGTAATCGCAGCAGTCCTTACCTTTGTATTTTTATTTGCCTTTTATATGATGAACGGAATTTCCTCCTTTTTCTCACAGACCGCAATGTCCACATGCGTCACATTTGGTCTTCTGATCATAGCACTTTGCCTTATGATCTACAGCATGATCAAAAATGCAGTGATCTCAGGCGCTATTTGTGTGATTGGAGAAGTGGCACTGGTGATCGTTTATGTTGTAAAATCCAGTGTATTTGAAGGCGGAATCCAGAAGGTTCTTGAAGTGTTCAACTTAAGCTCACACTTTGAAAACTTCACAAACAGTATTTTTGACGTGACCGGAGTCCTTTATTTCCTGTCTGTCATTACCATCTGTATATTCCTTACCATGCAGACTATTTTGAAGAGACGTTGGAATTAAGGAGGTGGGGAAAATGTTTTTTAAAAAGAAAAATGATAACAATATTAACAATAACGATATGAACAACGAAAATGCAATAAATGCGGAAAATGTCGAAAACAATAACAATAATAACAAAAAAGAAAAGCGGAAATTTAAAGACAGCATTAATAAAAAGTATTTAAAAAATGGAAGCTACAGTTCCATTATGATTGTTGTTTTTGTTGCGATCATTATTGTTATAAATATGATCGTGGGAAACCTTCCCTCAAAGTACACACAGCTGGATATCAGCTCTGAAAAACTTTACACGATCGGCGATGAAACCAAGGCCATGCTGAAAGATCTGGACAAAGATGTGACCATCTATCAGATTGCCCAGAGCGGAAGCGAGGATGAGACCATCAGTAATCTGCTTCAGAGATATGCAGATGAATCTGACCATATTACTGTAGAACAGAAGGACCCGGTGGTAAATCCAAAATTTGTCAGTGAATACACCAGCGACAACCTTTCTTCCAACAGCCTGATCGTTGTATGCGGCGACAGAAACAAGGTTGTAAATTATAACAATATTTACGAATCCACAATGGATTACAACACATACAGTTATCAGACAACCGGGTTTGACGGCGAGGGACAGATCACAAGTGCCATCGCATATGTAACCAGTGAAAATCTGCTGGTATTGTACACATTAGAGGGACATGGAGAGCAGGAACTTGATTCTACAATTAAGGAAGATATTGAGAAAGCAAACATGGAGATCAAATCCCTGAATCTGCTTACAGAGGGAAGCGTTCCAGAGGATGCAAGCTGTCTGCTGATCGATTCTCCTACAACAGATATCTCAGAGGATGAGAAAAATGCACTGATCGACTACCTAGAAAATGGTGGAAAAGCCATGATTTTCTCCGACTATACAGGAGAAAAGATGGAAAATTTTGATGCAGTCCTGGAAAACTACGGTGTAAGCAGAGAAGACGGCCTGGTATTTGAGGGAGATGCACAGCATTATGCAGCTCAGATGCCTTATTATCTTGTTCCTACTGTGAACAGCACAGACATTACGTCTGATGTTGCTTCTTCCGGATATTATATCCTGATGCCATATGCGCAGGGAATCCAGAAATCCGATGATGTGAGAGACACAGTAAATATTGAAAGCCTTCTTACAACTTCTGACAGTGCATATTCAAAAACAGACTTAAACAGCGGCACTCTTGAAAAAGAAGACGGCGATGTGGATGGACCATTTGATCTGGGCGTCAGCATTACAGAGACGGTAGATGATGATAAAGAGACACATATTATTTATTATTCTACCTCCAATCTGCTGCAGAGCCAGATCAATCAGATGGTTTCCGGTGGAAATGAGAAGCTTGTGATGGCTTCCTTAAGCTCTCTGGTAGATACAGAAGACAGTACAACCGTGTCTATTCCATCTAAGAGCCTGGAAGTATCTTACTTGACTTTGACAGCATATGATGCAAGCTTCTGGAAAATCTGCACCATTGGTTTGATTCCTGGAGCATTCCTGTTGATTGGATTTATGATTTGGTTAAAGAGGAGAAAAGCCTGATGAAGAAAAAATCAGTAAATCTTATTACTGCAGTAGGCGTTCTGGTAGTCCTCAGCGGAGTTTACGTAGGTGTAAAAGCCTACGTAACAAAGCAGGAGGATGCCGCAGAGTCTGAGAGTACGGAGGAGGAAAATCCGGAAATCGTATCTATAGCGTCCGCTGATGTGAAATCAATAAAATTTGTGATTGATAAAAAAGAAGTTATCTTTGAAAAAAATGGAGCTTCCTGGGTAAAAAGTGATGAGACTGATTTCCCAGTGGATCAGGACAAAATCGATACACTGGTCAGCTCCCTGAATTCCATAACAGCGGAGAGAACACTGGAAGATGTAGAAGATGCCTCTGAATATGAACTGGATCAGCCGGAAAATACCATCACAGTTACCACGGAGGATGGAGAGACAACAGTGATTCAGCTTGGAATGGAAAATGACTCTACCAGCCAGGAATACATCGATCTGAACAAGGATTCTTCCACTGTTTATGTGGTAAGCAATTCCACGTTTTCTTCTTTTGAAGGAAGTTTGTATGACTTTGCCAAGAGTGGTACATTCCCAACGGTGGATTCCTCTACCGTCAGCAAAATTTCTGTAGATGGAAAAGATTCTTCCTATGTTGTGGAAAAAGATGAAAATAATTTCTGGAACATTACTGGAGAGGGAGATACTGAAAAAGCAGATTCTGCGAAAGCAACTACACTGGCCACCGCATTATCCAGTATGACTTATGCAAGTTATGTAAATTATAATTGCACAGAAGACCAGCTTTCCCAGTATGGTTTGGATAAGCCTTATGCAGAAATTACAGTAGATTATCAGGAGAAAGTCGAGAAAAAGTCCACTGATACGGAAAATGAGGCTGAAAATGGCACTGAGGACGTCTCAGAGGCATCTGAGGATGAGAACCAGGTGGATGAAAATACGGATTCTGAGGATGCGGAAAGCAGTAGTGCAAATGAAAATACAGATGATAGTGCCGCAGAGAATTCAGGAAATGTAGAAGACAGTGATACTGATGAGGAAGAGTCTGGAGAAGCAGATGAATCAGACATCACAAATTCCGATTCTACAGAAAGTACAGAGACTTCAGAGGAAGACGCAGAAACGGAAACAGAAATGGCAGACAGAGAACTTGTAATCCAGGTTGGAGACCAGTCATCAGACGGTGGACGATACGTTCGTGTAAATGACAGCAACGAGATTTACACAATCTCCGAAGATTCACTTGATACATTCCTTGGAAAAACATATTCTGATTTCTGGGATTTAACAGTAAGCTATCTGTCTGTTAATAATTTGGATACTTTGGATGTGAACTATGAGGGAGAAGATTATACTGTAAATGTTTCACGTGAAACATCTGAGGATGAGTCAGATGATACGACAGAAGACAGCAGTAGTGATGCTTCTGATGAAAGCGCTGCTGCAGAGGATTCAACTGCCTCAACTGAGACAACAGCTGCAGATACCGAAAGCTCAGATGGCAGTTCTTCTGATTCCAACACCACAAGCTCTGCCAGCGTAACTTTGTCCTACACATTGAATGGAAATGATTTGGACAGCACAACATTTACAACGTTCTACAACAAATTGATCAACATGGCGGGACAGAAACGCCTGACGGATGAATTCAAATCTCATACAGATCCGGAGATGACTGTGAAATTTACAGATACAGACGGAAATGAAACAGATGTTGAGTATTATTCCTATGACACGAATTACTATGCTGCTGTTACAGAAGGAAAAGCTTATCTGGTAAACAAAATGACTGTGAAAGAACTGTTCCAGGCGTTTGATGAGGTAACTGGTAAGAAAACTGATACTGAAGAATCTCAGGAGACAGAGTGAACCAGTGAAAGTGAAGAGATACAGTAATAAATATATTATCTCTAAAAAGACAATAACAAATGACGTAAAATAAAGGCGAAAAGGTTCCTGCTTTGAGATAAAAAGACAGGAACCTTTTTGTGTGTAAAAAAATAATTAATGTAAAATTGTAACTTGTAACTGTTTAGTACCTTTACGGGTACATATTTGGTGCTGTGTAGAAATCATGCTTTGCATGATTTCGCGTCACACTTCTCAGGCTCTCTGTGAACTGCGTTCGCAAAAAAACACCTTGCGGAATATTACTGTCCGAATAGATGCTTAAAATTATAGTTTTATAGTTGACGAGATAGAGATTAAAATTACAAGGGAGCGACTATTTCTGAAATAGCAACTAACGCAGCTTCTCCACTAATTGTAATTCGGTTTCCGCTTTGAAGGGTACAGTGCAAATAGCCACCGCGTTTTGACGCCTGGTAAGCGAAAATCTCCTGCTTATTTAACTGATCTGCCCAGTATGCTGCAATCTGGCAGTGAGCAGAACCACAGACTGGATCTTCTGCAATACTTAATTTGGGACAAAAACTACGTGAAACACAGTCAGTATCACTTCCGGCAGCTGTTGCATTCTGAATCCTGCCCTCTATTTTGCGTAAAAGCTCCTGGTCTGGAGTCATATTTCTTACAATATCCTCTGACTCAAATACACATACCAAATCTAATCCCAAAACAGCTTTTACAGGCCGAGCTCCAAATGCTTTTTTCATATCATCGGTAACCGGAATTTCCTTTAATTCATAGGTTGGGAAGTTCATTTCAAATAAATTATCGTTTCGGTGAATGGTTAATTCTCCACTGAGAGTATTAAATTTTACTTCTGTACTATGTTTCTCATAATAGTTTAAGATAACATAAGAAGATGCTAAGGTAGCGTGCCCACACAATTCTACCTCTGTTCCTGGTGTAAACCAACGGAGGTGGTAACCAGCCTCTTCTTTTACAATAAATGCTGTTTCTGAAAGGTTATTTTCCATGGCAAGCTTCATCATAGATTCCTCTGAAGGCCAGGAATCCATGACACATACGGCTGCCGGATTACCGGAAAAAGGCTTGCTGGTAAATGCGTCTACAATATACTGCTTCATATTAGCTCCTCCTGCACAAAGAAATAATATACTGACCGATATATTACTCATTAAAAAAGAAAAAATTGCAAAGTCCTAAAAATGGGAATCTGGTTGAAAAATATTATATCACAAAGTATGTTGAAAAGTAATTGAATGTGACAAGAAAATGTAAAAATGAACATAAAAGCACAATAAATGACACTTTGCAACAAATAAAACACTTGAAAGCACAATAAATAGGACTTATTGAAAAGAAATGAACGAAATTATAAAAAATTATGTTGAATAATTACTGCCATACCAAATAAAAATGAATTTAGAAAATACTAATACAATTGTAAGAATATTATAAATACTAAAATAAAAAACACTTTGCGGAAAAATCGGGCCTCTCTAAGATATAAAAAGAAAAAGCCTTAAAATTATATTAATGAAAATATAATTTTAAAGCTTTTTTTCATTTACTATTAGGGGTATGTCTATATACCTTTCATTTGATTAAAAAAAACGTACCAACTTGTTCAAGGAAAGCCTCTACATTCTCAATATGTGGAAAATGCTTGGAACAAGGGATGGTTGCGGACTCAATTGCTGGGTTTACTTTCTGATAAGTCTCTACGATTGCAACTCCGTTAGGCTCATCCTCTCCTTCTACAATATAAATACTATTGTCCAGAGATTCTAATGCATGACGGATATTAATATTCATATATTTGGCACTCTGGCTGGAATAGAGGCATTTCGCATAGTATCCACCCTTATGTGCAGCCTCATAATATGCATCCATTACATCTTTATCTACATGGAATGGATTGTAGTAGAGGTTATCAAGGAAGAAATCATTAATTGTTTCACGTGAAACAATTATATGGTAAATAAACGTTCCAAATATAGGTAATTCAATAAAGAACTTGAACAATTTATCCTTTTTTGTAGTAGTCTGTGCAAGAGAAACCATGCTTACAGGGTTAATAAACATGATTTTATTAATGTTTTCTTTGTCATAAGCTGCAGCAGTAGTGACAAAAGAACATGAAAAACCACTTGCGATGATATCAGTTTTCTCTTTTATTACATTTTTTATGAAATCACAGATGATCTGTACGAAAAGGAAGTTAGTATATGTAATTCCAGCCTTTTCAGAACGTCCGCATCCTAATAAATCTATGGTGTAGACGGTGTGCTCCTGGGCAAGCTTATCCTCCACACGGGACCATTCGTAGCCGCTTGCACCTGGCATTATGTCATGAATCAAAAGAAGAGGGGAGCCTTTTCCCTTCTTTGTATAATAAATTTTTCCGAAACGCCAATTATAGTAGTTGTGATTGGAAAAATCAAGCATTTCTTTCAACTGAGAAGAGGCAACGATTACTCTATTGGTAAGATGGATGACACCCGCTACAATAGTGGTTAAGGCAGCCAGAGTCAGGATTTTGTGTTTACTGTCTTTCATTTTTATGGAGGACCTCCTTTGGGTTTGTATGTATATTATACGCCAAAAAGGTTGATTTTACAATGTTTTTTGGCATATAAATGGGAATTGACAGAATATATTAGGACATGTATGGCTTGCTTTTGAGTAGAAAATAATGAGCAAAAGAATTGCTATCTTTTGTGTGGCAAAAGTTATTCAAGACGGACGCATTCGGACAATGGGTATTACTCACTCACCGGCGCAACGCTCCGGCAAACTAATCGCTAACTACGACTAATGCGTTCGGGAGAGCCCTCACGCATAAGTCTTCGTAAGCGCTGGATTTCGCCTGCGCTAAGAACGCGCCTGAAATGGTTCGCTGGAGTAATACCCATTGCCCGAACGCTGTGTGCTGGTTGGAACTGTTTGGCTTTCAGTTGGCAGTAACTATCAAATTCTGGTAATATAATATTCATGCAGCTATGCATTTCAGGAACGCTGCGGCGTATAGCAGTAAATATACATTGCCAAATCGCGCCTGGATAATGAAAATCAAACCTACTGAATGGTAATATACTCCCAAATCACTGGATAGTGGCAAATAAAATCTGTCGTTACTGATAAAGTATAGGAAAAACAACATACGAAACATCTCAACTGATAAAAACTTCTAAGTGTTAGCTGGTTCTGGCCAGTACACAGCATTTGGACAATGGGTATTGCTGTAGCAAGCCATTTCAGGAGCGTTCTTAGCGTAAGCAGTTAGCAGTTCGCTGGAGCGTTGCGCCGGCGCGCGGGCAATACCCATTGTCCGAATGCGTCCCTCTTGAAAAGCTTGTAACATCCTAAAGCCCCCTAAATACCTTCCTAAGTAACAATGAAATTCTCATAATAAATGTCTGAACTCCCCAGATCCTGGGTATAATTGGTGAGAAGATAAAAATAGACAATATTTTTGCAAAAAGAAATGGCATTTTCTATGTTTCACGTGAAACATTATGTGGCGAGATAAAATTAAAAGTGTTATAATAGCAATAGTTATATGATAGGATTGCGGAAACTGTAAAATGGTGGAGCAATCTGTAAAAATCAGGCATTGTTTACAAGTGGTGTTCGCGAAATGTTTCACGTGAAACATTAGTTGTAAACGATGACAAAATAAAATGAAAGGGAGGGTTGATATTGGGCAGAACGATTGCGGTTGCTAACCAGAAAGGTGGCGTTGGCAAATCTACTACAGCCATTAACCTTTCGGCATGCCTGGCAGAACAAGGAAAAAGAGTTCTGACAATTGACATGGATCCTCAGGGAAACACTACCAGTGGATTAGGTGTTGACAAAAATGAAGTAGAAGATACACTCTATGAACTTCTGGTAGGACAGTCTGATGTTGAGAAAACGATTGTCAAGGATGTAGTAGAAAATGTAGATTTGATACCATCCAATGTAAACCTGTCCGGTGCAGAGATTGAACTGGTTGGGATTGATAATAAAGAATACATATTGAAAGAGATCACCGATAAAATAAAGGACAATTACGATTATATCATCATTGATTGTCCACCATCTCTGAATATGCTCACCATTAACGCACTTACTGCTGCGACATCCGTTTTGGTACCGATCCAGTGTGAGTATTATGCATTGGAAGGTCTGTCACAGCTGATCCATACGATTGACCTGGTAAAAGACAGACTGAATAATGATCTGGAGATTGAAGGCGTTGTATTTACGATGTATGATGCCAGAACAAACTTATCTCTGCAGGTTGTAGAGAATGTAAAAGAAAATCTTCAGCAGAACATTTATAAGACAATCATTCCGAGAAATGTCAGACTTGCAGAAGCTCCAAGCTATGGACAGCCGATCACTCTTTATGATCCAAGATCCACAGGAGCAGAAGCTTATCGCCTTCTTGCAGAAGAAGTGATCAACAGGGAGGTTGAATAATGGCTGTTAAGAAAAAAGGTCTTGGAAGAGGTCTGGATGCTCTTTTTCCAGAAAAGTCAGTAAAAACAGCAGAAAGGAAACCTGTACAGAAGCCTGTTGCGTCAGAAAGCAATTCGTCTTTACAGGCTGGCGATACGACAGCTGCTTCAGCTGTGAAACCTGTTACACCAACAAACAATGCAGCACAGACAGATCCAGCTGAGCCAAAGAAATCCGAACTGCTTGTAAAGATTTCGAAGGTTGAGCCAAATAGAACTCAGCCGCGTAAGCAGTTTGACGAGGACGCTTTGGTAGAGTTATCAGAGTCAATCAAGCAGTTTGGCATCTTACAGCCCCTTTTGGTATCAGACAAAGGTGATTATTACGAGATCATCGCTGGTGAGAGAAGATGGAGAGCTGCCAAGCTTGCTGGTTTGAAGGAAGTTCCGGTAATCATTAAGGAATTTAATGATCAGCAAGTTGTAGAGATTTCCCTGATTGAAAATATTCAACGGGAAGACTTAAATCCAATTGAAGAAGCGATGGCTTATAAGCGTCTTATTGACGAGTTTAAGCTGAAACAGGATAATATTGCAGAACGTGTTTCCAAGAGCAGAACCGCAGTTACCAATTCCCTTCGTCTTCTGAAACTGGACGACAGAGTACAGCAGATGCTGATCGACGAGATGATTTCTGCTGGACATGCCCGTGCGATCCTTGCAATTACCGATAAGGAAAAGCAGGCCAGTGTGGCTATGAAGGTTTTCGATGAGAAATTAAGCGTTCGAGAGACTGAAAAGCTGGTAAAACACATTGTGGAACCGCCGAAAAAGACTCCGAAACAGGTAAATACAGCAGAAGATGCGATTTACGAGAGCCTGGAGGAGAAAATGAAGGGAATTGTAGGAACCAGAGTTTTCATCCACAGGAAGAAGAACAATAAAGGTAAAATTGAAATTGAATATTATTCCAGAGATGAACTGGAAAGAATCATTGAGTTGTTTGAGTCAATAAGATAAGGAGAGTGCATGAGCAGTATTTTTGACAGCCTGGGAATTGATCCAGGTATCATCATTATTTTACTGCTGATTCTGACCATCGTTCTGGCGGTGAATGTATTCAGCAGCAAAATGAGGCTTAGCCGGTTGGAACGTAAGTATAAAATGTTCATGAAGGGCAGCGACGCACAATCTCTTGAAAAAGTATTTGTTCGGAAATTTGCCCAGATCGATCGTCTTTACGAGGCAAAAGAAGATCATGAGCATGATATCAGCTTTATCAAACACCATCTGGAAACAATGTTCAGCAAATATGGTGTTGAAAAGTATGATGCGTTCGATGATGTAGGAGGCAAACTTAGTTTTGCACTTGCACTGCTGGACCAGGACAATTCAGGCGTTATTCTGAATGCAGTACACAGCAGAGATAACTGCTTCCTTTACCTGAAAGAAATCGTAAAGGGAGAATCGTATGTAATGCTGAGTCAGGAAGAACTGGAAGCCTTAAGAAAAGCTGTTAATTTTGGCCTGGAAAATATTGAGAAAGATGAGTAAACTGGTGATTGAAGAGAATTAAGTTGATGAAAATGTTTTACGTGGAATGGCAAATGAAAACCTATTAAAGATGGAAAAATCAACGCAATTCGACACAAAATGACAATATTGTTATAAAATAAAAAACAAATATCAATATTGTTATAAAATGATTGCCGATTAACCAATCCATTTTCCCAGCATAAATCAGTAATAAGCAACACAAAATATGGAAAAATAAAACAGATACTTACTATATAATAAATGTATCAGTACAGGAGGAAGACATGTTAGACATTAAATTTGTGAGAGAGAATCCGGAGATCGTAAAACAGAACATCCGCAACAAATTCCAGGACAGCAAACTGGAGCTGGTTGATAAGGTTCTGGAGCTGGATAAAGAGAACCGTGAGATCAAGCAGGAAGTAGAGGCACTTCGTGCAGAGAGAAATAAGATTTCCAAACAGATCGGTGCTCTTATGGGCCAGGGCAAGAGAGAAGAAGCTGAAGAAGTTAAGAAACAGGTTGCAGCTTCCGGTGAGCGTATTGAGGAGCTTTCCAAGAGAGAGAAAGAGGTTGAGGAAGAGCTTCTGAAAGATATGATGGTTATCCCGAACATCATTGATCCGTCTGTACCGATCGGTAAAGATGACAGCGAGAACGTTGAGATTGAGAAATTCGGTGAGCCGGTTGTTCCGGACTTTGAAGTACCATATCATACAGAAATTATGGAAGCTTTTGATGGAATCGACCTTGACAGTGCAAGACGTGTTGCAGGTAACGGATTCTACTATCTGATGGGCGATATCGCAAGACTTCACTCTGCAGTTATCGCATATGCACGTGATTTCATGATCAACAGAGGCTTCACATACTGCGTACCGCCTTTCATGATTAGAAGCAACGTTGTTACAGGTGTTATGAGCTTTGCTGAGATGGATGCTATGATGTATAAGATCGAGGGCGAGGATCTTTACCTGATCGGAACCAGCGAGCATTCCATGATCGGTAAATTTATCGACCAGATCATCCCAGAGGAAGAGCTTCCGAAAACTCTTACCAGCTATTCTCCTTGCTTCCGTAAAGAGAAAGGTGCTCATGGACTTGAAGAGAGAGGCGTTTACCGTATCCACCAGTTTGAGAAGCAGGAGATGATCGTAGTTTGCAATCCAGAGGACAGCAAGATGTGGTTTGACAAACTGTGGCAGAACACTGTTGATCTGTTTCGTTCCCTGGATATTCCGGTTCGTACACTGGAATGCTGTTCTGGTGACCTGGCAGACCTGAAAGTGAAATCCCTGGATGTTGAAGCATGGTCTCCAAGACAGAAGAAATACTTTGAGGTAGGAAGCTGCTCCAACCTTGGTGATGCACAGGCACGTCGTCTGAAAATCCGTGTGAACGGAAAAGATGGCAAGAAATATCTTGCTCATACTCTTAATAACACAGTTGTTGCTCCGCCAAGAATGCTGATTGCGTTCCTTGAGAACAACCTGAATGCAGATGGAAGCGTAAATATTCCAGTTGCCCTTCAGCCATACATGGGTGGAATGACAAAAATCGAGAAAAAGTCCAAATAATTGGACTTAAAAACGAAATGGTATAAAAATACCAAAAATGGGACTTTGATCTGAAAATAGTAATAGATAAAAAGTAAATGATCTGAAAATAGTAATAGTCAAAAGTAAAATATCAGATGGTCCGGAGAATATCTGAATATCTGAAAAGTTGTTTGATTCGCAATAAGACTGCTTAACAGGGAGGTGATAATGTGCATAGTTATTTAAGAACTGTTGGCTTTTCAAAGGTAAAGTCACGTAAAGAAATGCAGGAAATCATTCAGGATGTGATAAATACTTACGATGAGAAAATTGCAGTGGAGAATCATCCAGATGAAGTTTTTGTACAATATTCCAAGAATTATGGCTGTGACTGTGGAATAACAGTCTGTGGACAGTATGATGAAGACAATGAGTTTCACGTAGAATATTCATTTCCGTTTTTTCGCGGCACAGGAATCACCTCTCAGGAGAGTGTAGTCGTGGAGAGACACGCAGAGAAAGAGTCTTACGCAGGGGCGTGTGATGACATGCGCCTTGGCGTGACTTTGATCTTTTATCTTCAGAATCCTGCAGAATATATGCTGGAGAAGTATAAGGGGAATATGCGTGAAGGACAGCCACTGACGATTACAGGACTGGCAAGAGAAGGGAAGATCCTTTTTCCGGTTCAGAAAGATAAAGAAGCTGTAAAAGTAGAGCGGGAGCTGACAAAAAACCGCAATAATCTGATCGCGGCTGCCAGAAATGGTGATGAAGAAGCCATGGAAGACCTTACAATGGAAGATATGGATATGTATTCCATGATTTCTGAGCGTATTGTTACAGATGATGTGCTGACAATTGTGGATACCTGTTTTATGCCTCATGGAATTGAATGTGACCAGTATAGTGTGATGGGCGAAATCGTGGATTTTGTGAATTTTAAGAACATTCTCACTGGTGAGAAACTGTGCCAGATGACTATCGAGTGCAATGATATCCAGTTCGATGTGTGTATAAACTGTGCGGATCTGCTGGGAGAACCGGCTGTGGGACGCAGATTTAAGGGACTGATTTGGCTGCAGGGGCAACTGCATTTTTAGACGAATCTTTAGATTCATCTAGAGCCTGTTTGAAAAATCATTCCTGCAATCTGCACGCCCCACTTTGCGGTATATTTCACCTGAATTCGGTTGTCGTAGCCCGCTACGACGCCCTCATCCGGGCAAAATCTCCCACAAATTTTGACGCACATCTTGCAGAAAGCCTTTTTCAAACACGCTCTAATTTAAGTTATAAAAACAATCTCAAAGATAATAAAAAAGCTCTTGACAACTTCGAAAAAAGCTCCTATAATGCAGAACTATCAAAAAGCAAACGAAACTACAAAGGCGTAGAACACTTCAATGTGTCTGCGCCTTTTTTGTTTCCAGGCTTAAAAACAATCTTTTTACGAGGAGGAAATCAACTATGAAAAAATTCAAAACAATTTCAATGGGACTGGTACTTACAATGGGACTGATGACTGGTCTTGGTGCAACTCAGGTATTTGCAGATGATCAGAAAGTTTACAAAATCGCATGTGACCAGGCATATGCTCCATTTTCCATTAAGCAGGATGATGGAAGTTATAAAGGAATTGATGTAGAACTTCTGGCTGCAATTGCAGAGGAAGAGGGTTTCGAATATGAGTTGACTCCTATGGATTTCTCAGGTATCATCCCGGCACTGGTTTCAGGAACAATTGATGGTTCTATTGCAGGAATGAATATCACAGATGAGAGAAAAGAGAGCGTTGATTTCTCTGATGGATATTATGAATCCGGTTCTGCACTGGTTGTAAATAAGGATGATGATTCCATTTCTGATTTTGATGATCTTAAGGGAAAAGTTGCAGCATGCAAGGAAGGAACTACCGGTCAGCTGTGGTGTGAAGATCATGCTGATGAATACGGATTTGAGACAACTGTTTATCCGGATTCTGTAAGTATGATGATGGCAGTTGCAAACGAACAGGCTGATTTCCTTATCGAGGATTATCCGGTAATCAGCTATCAGATCAAGATTGGTGAGCAGGAAAATCTGAAAGTTGCCATTGACGCAATCGAGGAAGCACCTCAGAATGGATTTGCTGTAAAGAAAGGCGAGAATGCTGATCTTCTTAAAATGTTTAACGAAGGACTTCAGAAAATCAGAGATAACGGCAAATATGATGAGATTATTGCTGAATATGAATAAAAAAGACAGACAGAAAGCTGCATAATAAAGCAATATTAAAGTCAACGGAAAATATATTTTTACTCATAACTGTAAGGTATTGAAATGTTATGGGCAGAAGAAATAATCATTGAAAAGTAAAAACTGAATCGTAAAAAGGCATTCAAGGGAGAACGCCTATAAAAAGCGTTCTCCCTTCAGATTGTAGACAAAGCCCTGCTTTTGCAGGGTTTTGCTATTGTTGGAACCGCTTTTCTGATATAATAAATATCAGAAGGGCGGTGTTTTTTATGATGACGAAAAAT
>NZ_JBQKLL010000039.1:0-34611 GCF_052116245.1 Blautia sp. Sow4_E7 | reverse complement strand
CTGGAACACAGCCAGATTTTTGTTGATTTTGAAAAAAATAAAAAGAAAAGAAGTTTTAAAAGAAAAATGGTGCTGGGCATAACACCCAACACCAAGTTTGTCTACAGTCTGGAGAATCCTGCAAGCAGGATTCTTTTTTATATTGACGGAAAAAGAATAGTGTAATAATATGAAAGGAAAGGCGAAATAAGGAGACCAGTTATGAGTGACAAGAAGACATCCATTGAGAATGCAGTAACACGTCTTACTGCGAATTACCGCAAGGAAGAGCTGTTTCTGACAAAGAGCGGAAGACACCTGCCGGTCAGAGCTGCCATTATTGATATTGTAAAAGAGATGAGATCAGTTATTTTTCCAGGATATTTTGACATTGATTCCGGGGCAGCAGTTTTTCCAGAGCATTATACCGGATATTTGCTGAATGATCTGTTTGACCGTATGCAGGAGCAGATTGAGACTGCATTTCTGTATGTGGGGGAAGATGCGACCAGCGCCTGCGGAAAGGCTGCACAGGTGACTTCCAGGTTTTTCGAGAAGCTTCCGGATGTGCAGGAAATGCTGCTGAAGGATGTGCAGGCTGGTTTTGACGGCGACCCGGCGGCTAAGAGCAGGGAAGAGATTATTTTCTCCTATCCGGGATTTCTGGCAATCTATGTGTACCGTCTGGCTCATATTCTTTATCTGGAGCAGGTTCCTTTTATTCCAAGGATCATGACAGAGTACGCCCATGACCATACAGGAATTGACATTAACCCCGGTGCGACCATCGGGGAATACTTCTTTATTGATCATGGAACCGGCGTGGTAATCGGTGAGACTACCATCATTGGAAATAATGTGAAGCTGTATCAGGGCGTTACCCTTGGTGCGCTCTCTACCAGAAAGGGGCAGCAGCTTTCCGGTGTGAAGCGTCATCCTACTATTGAGGATAATGTGACCATTTATTCCAATTCTTCTGTACTTGGCGGTGAGACAGTGATCGGAGAGAATACGATCATTGGAGGCAATACGTTTATCACAGAGTCTATTCCAGCAAATTCCAAGGTAAGTGCCAAGAGTCCGGAGCTTGTGATCAAGAAACCGCGCACCCATGTGGAAGCTTCCAATGTGTGGGATTGGGATAACTAAGAAAACAGGATGAAATACGTTTTATAAATTTTACCCTTTATCGCGGATGCAGCCAAGGTCCTGGCAAGAACGGACTTTGGCCTGCCTGCCGCGTAAATAGGCAGAGAGAACTGTGTAAAAACAAGCGCGGCTCCTTCGTTCTTGTTTTTATTTGCAGCAGAAGCGCTTTTCTACCTGGAGAAAAAGGGAGATATTGCATCAATCTTAGAAACAATAGAAAAAATTTTAAAAAATTTCTTAAAAAGTTGTTGACAAATCTGTCCATATCAGATATACTAAGCTTCGTTGTGACGGATAAGCACAAATGTGCGGGTGTAGTTCAATGGTAGAACACCAGCCTTCCAAGCTGGATACGTGGGTTCGATTCCCATCACCCGCTTATGCGATAGTGGCGTAGTTGGTAACGCGCGACCTTGCCAAGGTCGAGACCGCGGGTTCGAGCCCCGTCTATCGCTCTTCTGACAGAAGTCAGGTCAGCACATTTGAATAAAGTGCGGGTGTAGTTCAATGGTAGAACACCAGCCTTCCAAGCTGGATACGTGGGTTCGATTCCCATCACCCGCTTGTGCGATAGTGGCGTAGTTGGTAACGCGCGACCTTGCCAAGGTCGAGACCGCGGGTTCGAGCCCCGTCTATCGCTCTTTTTAACAGAATATCAGACAGGCACATTTGAATAATGTGCAGGCGTAGGTTAATGGTAGACCCTCAGCTTCCCAAGCTGATTACGTGGGTTCGATTCCCATCACCTGCTTGTGCGATAGTGGCGTAGTTGGTAACGCGCGACCTTGCCAAGGTCGAGACCGCGGGTTCGAGCCCCGTCTATCGCTCTTAAGAATCAGGAAGTTGTTTCCTGGTTCTTTTTTTGTGCAGCGAGCCAAAGGTTTACGCAGGCATGGACTTAGGCTCGTTACTCGCGTAAACGAGACAAAACCCGCTCTGCGAGTTTTGCTCGCTATCGCGGCAGTCGCCAAGATCTCGTGCAAGCACGGACTTTGGTTGTTGCTCACGTAAATGAAAAAGCCTGGTAAAAACAGTTTTTGAAAACTGCGTTTACCAGGCTTAAAAAAAGAGAGTATGAGCAAGTTGTCCTGTCGTGATCTGTTATGTTGCAGAAAAGCAGCTTCTTTTACCCATTGTCTTCGGCGGAACAGATCGTACCATAGAAACTGAGCAGATACAGGCCACTAAGTCCAACCAGTGCATAGATGATCCTGGAGATCCAGCTCATGCTTCCGAAAATCAGAGCAACCAGATTAAAATTAAAGAATCCGATCAATCCCCAGTTAACTGCACCAATGATTGTAAGTGTCAGACAGAAACAATTCAAAAATTTATTTCCCATAAGTCACCATCCTTTCGTAAGTATAGTGTCCCTTTTTCTAATAAAATTATGCAAAAAAACGAGAAAGCTCTAAAACAGAACTTTCTCGTTTTTTTAGAAACAGGTAAAAATTCATGCCAGGGTAAAATCCCAGAACAAACAGCCTGTTTACTGTAAATTCAATGTCTGTGCAGCGGTAATTCCGGTATCCAGTCCGAATGCATCAACTGCCTGTAAAGTAACAGGGCTCATATCCTTAAGGGAAAATGCCTGACACACGTTCACGGTCTCGCCTGGCTGGATTTCTTTCATAAAGGCGTCAATGGCATCATCACTGCTGGCGGGAATGGCTGCTTCCAGAGATGCTCTGTTCTGGTAAGCTGTGAGATTTACGTCTACCATAGCACTTGAGGCGCTTTCTCCATTGTTGGTGTAGTCGTAATAAACCAGAAGACAAGGCTCACCGCCAAAATCTGTGGAAACAACGTTTCGTGTATAATGAATGGAAAAACGCTCGTTAGTAAGATCAATGGTGCCGTCGGAGGCTGCTGGAGCCTGGGCCGTGGAATCGGTTGTTCCAGCGGCAGTGTCGGCAGAAGAATCGGAAGTGGCCAATGTCTGGCTGATCTCTTCTTCCACGCTTTTGAAGTTGGCTGACATAATCTTTACGGTTTCCTCGTCAAGAGCAGTGATCTTCCACTGGCCGTTTACCTTGATCATAGGATAGATAATATCTGTCTCGCTGAATTTGTCCTCCAGGCTGGCTGCTTTTTCATTTAAAATAGAAGCAAGCTTGTCCTGTGTCTCCTGCTCGGTCAGGCTTTCTCCGGAAAATGCGCTGGAAACGATCTGCCGAAGGAATTCTGTGACGGTTTCCCGGTAAATGTCAGAGCCGTCCACATAGCGGATCCGGGCCGTAACCTCAGCTGTGCCGGCCTGGAAATTGAAACTGGTTTTGGTGATCTTCCAGGTCATCTTGGCATTGATGGATTTGAAGAAGCTTTCATAAGTGGCATTTCTCACATCTGCGTTGTCAAGGGCAGACAGATCGCCGCTCTGGAGCATGCCTTCCATTGAAGTAAAATCAAGGTTCTGAATGGCTGCAAGATAGTTGTCCAATTCCTTGGCTGGCTGGCTGCGCTCATAGAAATAGTAGCCTGCGCCAGCGGCTATAGCGAGAAGGAGAACAAGCAGGAGTAAAATGCGTCCGGCTTTGCCTTTCTTTTTCTTCTTGGGAACGGGCTGTTCCTCTGGTGTATTCAATTGTTTTTCTTCCATAGTTCCTCCTTAATTAAGTATTGTGATGTCTATGATATTATAAGGTTAACTTCACCAGGTGTCTGTAATCTTTATGTTTAGAATATAAAATTTGGTGACATCATTTTCATTATAGTATACTCCCGGGAGCGTGTCAAAGCATTTGCGTCTGGAAAGCACTGGGAAAGCCAAAGCGATTTGTCAGCTTATGAACATTGTCTATTTACGGGCAATGACAGGATATGTTACAATAAGAAAAAAGCAGAAAGGCGGAAAAACTATGAGTGCAAAATACGAAGCTTATATAGAATCAGAGGCGGACGGCCTTGATATTTCCGTTCTGGCAGTGGTTCCGGACGAGACACCGTACCGGGGAATCCTGCAACTGGTGCATGGAATGAGCGAATACAAGGAACGTTATCTTCCCTTTATGGAATACATGGCAAAAAGAGGCTATGTATGTGTGATCCACGATCACCGCGGCCATGGGAAAAGCGTGCGGGCTATGGATGACCTGGGCTATATGTATGGCGGCGGAGCAGATGCGATCCTCAAGGATATTGAAGTGGTGAACCGGGAAATGCACCAGCAGCTTCCAGACCTGCCGCTGATCCTATTCGGGCACAGCATGGGATCTCTGGCTGTACGTGCTTTTGCAAGAGAGCATGATGACTGTATGGATATGCTGATCATCTGTGGTTCCCCAAGCAAGAATACGGCAAGACCTCTTGGAGAGGCAATCGCCCATATGGAAAGTGCGGTGTTTGGACCAACCCACAAGAGTAAAGTTATTGAGACACTTTCCTTTGCCAGAAATGTGATGCGCTTCCGCAAGGACAAAAACTGTACTTCCTGGATCTGTGCCAACAAGGCAGCAGCCCAGGAGTATTCGGATTCGGAACTGTGCGGATTTACCTTCACAGATGACGGCTATCTGGCACTGTTTGAACTGATGAAGCGCGCCTATGATGTGAAGCACTGGCACTGCACAAAGCCGAAAATGCCGGTACTTTTTGTCAGCGGATCCGACGATCCCTGTATGATCAATGTACGCCATTTCGCGAAAGCAGTGCAGGATATGCGCCACGCCGGTTATGTGGACGTAAAAGGCAAGCTGTATCCGGGAATGCGCCACGAAATTCTCAATGAGACAGACCGGAAGAAGGTTTATCATGACATTGCCTTCTATATAAAGAAGAAAGGCTTCTAAAGTCTGCCGCTCCTGGAAAAATTTCTGTGATCTGTATGTCCTGAAAAGTCTGCAGTCATGCATAAAACGCTCTGTTTCGCACATACTGACATCATCATTATCACCTGCGGCGCATGTTTTTAACCTGTTATTATGAAAAGGCGGGATGACAATGTATATTGAAGAGCTGCAGGTGGAAAATTAGTGACTTGAAATCTGGATGTGGTGCGAAATGGAGATTCCGTATGAGAAAAAGAGGATGGATTTTGCTGCTGGTTCTTCTGTGCGTGGCTTGTCTTATGAGCTGCGGCAAGGACACAGAGCCGGATGAAGCAAAAGGAGAACTGGTAAGAATTGAGAGAGAAGGATGCCAAGGCGGTGTCCTTTTTTTTTACGCCAGCGGGCGTGCAAATGTCTTTGTACAAAATACACAAAAAACATAGTGCAATATCACTTAAAAATGGTGCAAGTTTAAAAAATGCACTGTCACTGTTCTAAAGTTTAAAATGTTACTTGAATAAAGTACTGCAAAATGCTATAATTTTTCTCACGTATTATAAAAATGAACTCTGGTCAGAAATCATCCGGATACGTGCCTGCTGCTTCTGGCGGCATTCCATAAAGGAAACAGAAATAAACGTTTTCGGCCAGACAAAATAAGGAGGAAAAATGGGAAAGTACTTTGCAAAAAGACTTGGAATGGCGATTCTGACTATCTTTCTGGTAGCCTGTCTTACCTTCCTGCTGATGAATGCTGTACCGGGAAGCCCATGGCTCAGTGAGAAAACACCTTCCGAGACCACACTTGCAGCGCTGAATGCCAAATATGGACTGGACAAGCCGGTCTATGTACAGCTGTTTATGTATCTGAAAAATATTCTTCACGGTGACTTCGGTGTATCACTTAAGATGCAGAAGAACCGTGCAGTTCTTGACATTATCGTGGATATGTTCCCGGTATCTGCCAAGGTAGGTGCACTTGCACTTGCGTGGGCGATCCTGGTGGGCGTACCTCTTGGATGTCTTGCCGCATTTAAGCGAGGCAAGCTGACAGACAGCATTCTTCGTGTGATCTGTACACTTGGAATCTCCATGCCAAGCTTCGTTGTGGCATCTGTCCTTCTGGTAACCCTGACCGGAAACAACGCACTGAATCTGTTTCCATCTATTTTCGACCCGTCACAGGGATGGCGTGCCTATGTGCTGCCATGCTTTGCCCTGGGCTTTTATCCAATGTGCTACACCGCACGTCAGACACGTTCTGCCATGCTGGATTCCTTAAGCCAGGAGTACATTAAGACAGCCCGCGCCAAAGGTCTGAAAAATAAAAAGATCATTTTCAAGCATGCCCTTAGAAATGCGTTGATCCCAGTTATTACATATTTAGGACCGCAGGTAGCCTTTACCCTTTGCGGTGGTTTCGTTGTAGAGAGCGTATTCTCTATTCCGGGACTTGGACGTTACTTCGTACAGTCCATCCAGAACCGTGATTATCCGGTTATTATGGGAACTACTATTTTCCTGGCAGCATTTATTATTCTGATGAACCTGGTTGTAGACCTCCTGTATAAGGTTGCTGACCCGAGAATCAGCCTTACGAAAGGAGGAGAATGATCGTGGCAGAAGATAAGAAGATCAAGAAATGTCCGGTTAGTCTTCAGCCGGATATCGAGAATCTCCTTCAGGATTTAAGTCCGGATGATTTCACATCTGCATCCAGACAGGAGAAGGATGATTTCATTCAGGACCGCCAGAGCGTTTCCTATTGGAAGGATGCCTGGAGAAGATTAAAGAAAAATGCAGTGGCTATGGTTGCACTTGGTGTGATCGTATTCCTGTTCTTATTTGCCTTTGTGGGACCACTTCTGATCCCATATGGCTATGATGAGTTTAACAAAGGTGCTGAGAACCTTTACCCGTATCACTACACCCTGGAGGATACACAGCGTGTCAATGATGAGATCGCTGCCAGAACCCAGTCTGATGTAGTGGATGTAGACGAAATGATCGCCCAGGCGAAAGAAGAAGCTGAGAAAAATGGGGAGAAATTCACCAAGAAGGATGAAGCCGTTATCCGGGCAAAAGCAAAGGTTGCTGCAAAACCTTCCGAAGAGTCTTCTGAGGAACAGAATGTGGACGAGGATTCCATCCGCAAGGAGCTTGGAATCAAGAAGCACATTTTCGGATATTCCCAGGCAGAGCTTGAGCGCAAGGCAAATGGAGAAAAAGTTTTCCCACATGTATTTGGTACTGACATGTATGGCCGTGACATTCTGGTCCGTGTTATGTATGGTGCACGCGTATCCATGTCCGTTGGTGTGTTCGCAGCTATCCTGGTACTTGTGATCGGTGCCCTTTATGGTGCGATTTCCGGTTACTGCGGCGGTAAGGTGGACGCTGTGATGCAGCGTATTGTAGAGCTGATCTATGCAGTTCCGGAGATGCTGGTTGTTCTTCTGATCGCAACCGCATTGAAGCCGATCCTTACTGACTATGTAAACTCATCCGGAACCAGTCCGCTGAAGTCCTTTGTCAATGTACTTGGACCGAACCTGATTTCCATGTTTATCGCATTTGGTCTGTTATACTGGGTTACTATGAGCCGTATTATCCGTGGCCAGGTACTTCAGCTGAAACAGCAGGAATATGTAACCGCAGCAAGAGCACTTGGTGCATCTGGCGGCAGGATCATCCGTCGTCATCTGCTTCCGAACTGTATCGGACAGATCGTTGTTACTACCTGCCTGCAGATCCCATCTGCTATTTTCCTGGAGTCCTTCTTATCCTACCTTGGCGTTGGTGTTTCCGCACCTCTTCCAAGTCTTGGATCCATGGCAACAGACGCACTTAGCGGTATGTACACGTATACTTACAGACTGATCGTACCTTCCGTGATCCTGAGTATTATGATCCTTGCATTCAACCTGTTTGGCGATGGTCTTCGCGATGCTCTTGATCCGAAGCTGAAGAAATAAGAGAGGAGGAGAACAATGTCTGAACAGAAAAATAAATTACTGGAAGTAAAAGACCTGAAAGTCTCCTTCTTTACCCCGGCCGGCGAGGTAAAAGCCGTTGGCGGTATCTCCTATGACCTTGATTATGGCGAAGTTATGGGAGTTGTTGGAGAATCCGGTTCTGGAAAGAGCCAGGAAGCATATTCTATTATGGGGCTTCTTCAGTCCCCAGGTAAAGTAATCGGAGGTTCCATTACCTTCGAGGGAAAAGATGTCCTTTCTTTTTCCAAGGAAGAGATGACTGCATTCCGTGGAAACAAAGTAGCTATGATCTTCCAGAACCCTATGACCTGTCTGAATCCGGTTTACACCATCGGAAATCAGCTGGTGGAGGCTCTTCGTGCCCATGACAGGAAGATCAGCAAGGAAGAGGCCCAGAAGCGTGCCATGGAAATGATGGAGATGGTTGGGATCAACAATGTGGAGAAGCGTATGAAGCAGTATCCACACGAGTTTTCCGGCGGTATGAGACAGCGTGTTATGATCGCCATGGGACTGATCTGCCATCCACAGCTTCTGATCGCAGATGAGCCCACTACAGCCCTTGACGTTACCATTCAGGCCCAGATCCTTGACCTGATGAAGGACCTTCAGAAAAAGACCGGAATGGGAATCATTTTCATCACACACAACCTTGGAGTTGTGGCAGATATCTGTGACAAGGTATCGGTTATGTATGCAGGTAAGATCGTGGAGCAGGGTCCTGTAGATGACATTTTCTATGAGCCTGCACATCCATATACAAAAGGTCTTCTTCGTTCCATGCCTCGTGTTGACGCTGAGAGCTATGAGAGACTGATCCCCATTGAGGGAACTCCGGTTGATATGCTGAATCCACCGGAAGGATGTCCATTTGCTCCCCGTTGTGAGCATTGCATGAAGATCTGTCTGAAGAAAATGCCTCCTTACGTGGAAGTGGGCGAGAAACATCGTTCCGCCTGCTGGCTTCGTGTTCAGGAGCTTATGAACAAGGAGGAGAAATAAATGGCAGAAGAAAAGAAACTTCTCGAAATTGAGAATTTACGAAAATATTTTCCAATCAATGGCGTAAAGGGACCGGGGGTACAGGCTGTACAGGATGTTTCCCTCTATATCAAAAAGGGTGAGACACTTGGCCTTGTTGGAGAGTCCGGTTGTGGAAAGACCACACTTGGAAGAACCATCCTTCGTCTTTACGAGCCAACCGGCGGTAAGATCATCTATGATGGTGAGACCATTTACGACAATCCTCTGGATAAAGACGGCAAACCTCTTGGAAAAGCCAAAGCTGCCAAAATGCTTCCTTACAGAAGAAAAATGCAGATCATTTTCCAGGACCCGTCCGCTTCCCTGGATCCTCGTATGACAGTTGGCGAGATCATTGGTGAGGCCATTGATATCCACAAGCTTGCAGCCAACAAGAAGGATCGTGCAGACATGATCAAAGAACTGCTGGCACAGGTTGGATTAAATACAGAGCATGCAAACCGTTATCCACATGAGTTTTCCGGCGGTCAGCAGCAGCGTGTTGGTATTGCCCGCGCCCTGGCAGTAAAACCGGAGTTCATTGTCTGTGACGAGCCCATTTCCGCGCTGGATGTTTCCATCCAGTCACAGGTGGTAAACATGCTGGAGGACATGCAGGAGCAGATGGGACTGACTTATCTGTTCATTGCCCATGACCTTTCCGTTGTCCGCCATATTTCAAACAGAATCGGTGTTATGTATCTTGGTTCCCTTGTGGAGCTTGGAGAGAGCTACGAGCTGAACAGACATCCGATCCATCCATATACACAGACCCTGCTTTCCGCAGTTCCGGTTCCGGATCCAAAGCTGAGCCGGACAAGAAAGCGTATTATCCTGGAAGGAGACGTGCCAAGTCCTATGAATCCGCCAAGCGGATGCCGTTTCCACACCAGATGCCCATATGCCACTGAAAAGTGCAGCCAGGTAGCTCCTGTATTTAGAGAGCATGAGCCGGGCCACTGGGCAGCTTGTCATTTGCTTGACAAATAAAAGGGATTCGTCGCCTTTTCAGGTAAGAACCTTGTTTCTGCCTGGAAATCTGACATCTGGTATTTCGTTCTTTCTTACGGAAGAACTGATTAATACAAGCGTCGGTTCTCATCTCTCATGCGGCGCAAAAAGCATAAAGGAGGAAAAGTAATGAGAAGAAAATTTATGTCTATGGCACTGACTGCAGCTATGGTAGTAAGCATGGCAGCCACTCCTGTATTCGCTGAGGATACAGCATCTGACGAGGGATTCAACCTGAACCTTTGTATCGCATCTGAACCACAGACAATCGACCCTGCACTGAACTCTGCAGTTGACGGAGCTATCATGTGCAACCACATGTTCGAAGGTCTTGTAAAATGGGTAAATGATGGCGAAGGAAATGCTGTCACAGCTCCTGGACAGGCTGAGTCCTGGGAAAAAGCAGAGAACGAAGATAGTACAGTTACTTACACCATTAAACTTCGTGATGGCATCAAATGGTCTGATGGACAGGCTGTAACAGCTGGTGACTTCGTTTATGCATGGCAGCGTCTTGCAAATCCTGAGACAGCAGCAGACTACTGCTACATGATCGACATGGTAAAAGGATATGATGCAGTTGCTGACGGAAGCGCTGATCCAAGCACTCTTGGAATCACAGCAGTTGACGATCAGACTCTTCAGATCGACCTTACTTATGACTGCCCATATTTCGAAGAGATCATGGCATTCCCGGCAACCTTCCCAGTTCGCCAGGATATGGTAGAGAGCAGTGACAACTGGACATTTGATCCAAGCACCTACATTGGCAATGGACCATACAAAATGACAGAGTGGTCTCACAACGCTTACATCTCCATGGAGAAGAATGAGAACTACTATGACTATGAGAACCTTGGACCGGATACCATCAAGTTTACACTTCTTGATGACAACAACGCAATGCTTAAAGGTTACAACAACGGCGAGCTTGATTTCATCGAGAACCTTCCTGTAGACGAGATCCCGACCTACCTTGCTTCCGGCGAGCTTGAGATCGGTGACTACCTTGGAACCTACTATGTATGCTTCAACACAGAGGACGAAGTTTTCTCTGACCCTAACATCCGTAAAGCATTCTCACTTGTAATCGACCGTAACTATATCGTAGAGAACGTTTCCCAGGCTGGTGAGGTTCCGGCTGACGGATATGTACCGAACGGTGTAAATGATGCAGCTGGCGCTGGCAGTGATGACTTCCGTACAGTAGGCGGTTCTTACTACAGCATTTCCGATGAGGATTATGAGGCTAACTGCGAAGAGGCTCGTCAGCTTCTTGCAGACGCTGGTTATCCGAACGGCGAAGGCTTCCCAACTGTAGAGTATCTGTACAACACAGCTGATAACCACAAGAAGATCGGTGAGGCTCTTCAGAATATGTGGCAGACAGAGCTTGGCGTAACAGTTAACCTGAACAACCAGGATTGGAACGTATTCCTTCAGAACAGAAAAGATGGTAACTTCCAGATCGCCCGTAACGGCTGGATCGCAGACTACAACGATCCTTGCTCATTCCTGGATATGTGGTACACAGACGGCGGTAACAACGATGCTCAGTACTCCAACCCAGATTATGATGCAGCTATCGATGCAGCAAAAGCTACCTCTGATCCAGAAGAGCGTATGAAAGCATTCCACGAAGCTGAGGATATCCTCATTGGACAGGACAGCGTACTTGCTCCGATCTACTTCTATACACAGCCATACATGCTCAATCCAGACATTGACGGTATGTACTACACACCACTTGGATACTTCTTCTTCGGTTACACAACCAAGAAATAATCTGAGTAAAAAGAATATGAGCCTTCTGGTATCACAGTTCTGTGATGCCAGGGGGAATGGCAGGCATTCGGAAATTTTCCGGGTGCCTGTTTTTTTCGCCAAGCGTTTTTCGCCAAGCGTATTTTCTCTTGTTGACCGATTATGTATGATAGCGGTATAATAAACAGATAATGGTTATAATACCAAAATATATTACTGTTCATAGAAGCTCAGCAGGAAATTGCGTGAAACATGATTTGGGGGCATTATAAGGTGTGTTGAGAGATGGACAGTAACAGACAGGAGGAACACATGATGAGAGCCAGCGGTATTTTATTGCCGATATCCAGCATCCCTTCCAACTATGGAATCGGATGCTTTTCTAAAGAAGCTTACGCTTTTGTAGATCAGCTCGCACAGGCGGGACAGAAATACTGGCAGATTCTGCCACTTGGACCGACCGGATACGGGGATTCCCCTTACCAGTCTTTTTCCACCTTTGCAGGAAATCCCTATTTTATTGACCTGGAAGAATTTATCCAGAGAGACCTTCTCACAGCGGATGAATGTGCAGACTGTGACTGGGGCGGAAGCAAGAGCTATGTAGACTATGAGAAGGTTTATCTTTCCAGGTTTTCCCTTCTTCGCAAGGCTTACAGACGTTTTTACCAGATGGATGGAAAGAATAAAGAGCTTCAGCTGATCCGTGAGGAGATGGAAGCCTTTGAGAAGGAACAGGGCTTCTGGCTTGCTGACTATTGCCTGTATATGGCCGTGAAGGACAGCCTGGAGGGAATCGCCTGGAACGAGTGGCCGGAGGACTTAAAGACCCGTAAGCCTGAGGCACTTGAGGAGGCGAGAAAGGAACTGAAGGAGGATATCAGCTTCTATGCGTTCCAGCAGTTCTGGTTCTACCGCCAGTGGAGCCAGCTGAAGAAATATGCAAATGACAGGGACATTAAGATCATCGGTGATCTTCCCATCTATGTGGCTTTTGACGGTGCAGATGCATGGGCGAACCCGGATCTGTTCCAGTTTGACGAGGAGGCCACTCCGGTAGCAGTGGCAGGATGCCCGCCAGATGCTTTTTCTGCAACTGGACAGCTGTGGGGAAATCCGCTGTATAATTGGGAATATCATAAGAAAACCGGCTATAACTGGTGGATCCTTCGCATGACCCACTGCATGAAGCTGTATGATAAGGTCCGGATCGACCATTTCCGCGGCTTTGACGAGTACTGGGCAGTTCCTTATGGGGACGAGACTGCCGAGAACGGAGAGTGGGAGAAAGGCCCTGGAATAGAGCTGTTCAAGGTTCTGGAGGAGAATATCAAGGATCTGGATGTGATCGCAGAGGATCTTGGATTCCTTACTGATTCTGTACGGGAGCTTTTGGCCAAGTCTGGATATCCGGGCATGAAGGTACTTCAGTTTGCCTTTGATGAAAGCGGTGAGAGCGTATACCTTCCTTTCCGCTATGACAAGAACTGCATTGTATACACGGGAACCCATGACAATGAGACCACAAAGGGCTGGCTTGGAAACCTTACCCAGTCAAACATGGAGTATGTGAACCAGTATACAGCCTGTGAGGGAAAAGACACAGACGAGTGTGTTTGGGGCCTGGTCCGGGCTGCACAGTCATCTGTAGCGGAGGTCTGCGTCGTGCCTTTGCAGGACTATCTCTGCCTTGGAAACGAGGCAAGAATGAATATGCCTTCCACTCTGGGAAACAACTGGAAATGGCGTCTTACAAGAGGTCAGTTTACGGATGAGATCATTCAGAGAATTTACGCCATGACCCGATTATACGGACGAATTCAGGAGCATAAGAAGAAAAATGAAAAGATTGATTAAATTTTTGAAGGGCTATGAGAAAGAAAGCTTTCTGGCGCCTTTGTTTAAAATGCTGGAGGCAACCTTTGAGCTGATCGTGCCTCTGGTTGTAGCAAGAATCATGGATATCGGCATTAAAAATCAGGACAATGCCTATATCTGGCACCAGTGCGTGATCATGGTACTGCTTGGGGTGATCGGTCTTGCATGTTCCCTGACCGCACAGTATTTCTCTGCGAAGGCCGCCATGGGATTCAGTACAGCCCTTCGTAAGGAGCTGTTTTCCCATATCAGCAAGCTTTCCTACAGAGAGCTGGATATGCTTGGAACCCCTACCCTTGTGACCAGGATCACCAATGATGTGAACCAGGCCCAGACCGGAGTGAACATGGTACTGCGTCTGTTCCTTCGTTCCCCGTTTATTGTTGTAGGTGCGGTGATCATGTCCTTTACCATTGATGTGATGATTGGTCTGATCTTCCTGATCGCAGTTCCGGTGATTTCGATTGTAATTTACGGAATTATGCGTACAACAGTGCCAATTTACAAAAAGGCCCAGTCCTCCCTGGACAAGATCTCCCTGATCACCAGAGAGAACCATGTGGGTGCCAGAGTGGTAAGAGCCTTTGGAAGACAGCAGGAAGAATATAAAGAATTTTCAGAAGTCAATGACGATTACACCAAGGTGCAGGTAAGAGCGGGAAAAATTTCCGCACTTCTGAATCCGGCCACTACGGTTATCATGAATTTTGCCATTATCGGAATCCTCTGGTATGGAAGCAAGGAAGTGTCTGTGGGCATTCTGACACAGGGTGAAGTGGTTGCCCTTGTAAACTATATGAACCAGATCCTGATCGCGCTGATCGCCCTTGCAAACCTGATCGTGGCTGTGACAAAGGCCATGGCCTCCGGTGTGCGTCTGAACGAGGTTCTGGATACACAGCCATCTCTCACGGACGAGGGCAGCAGTGTTCAGGCAGAGCGAAAGAATGCTGCAAGAGTTGCCTTTGAGGATGTGAGCTTTACCTATGCAGGCAGCAAGGAGCCGGCACTTTCCCATATTTCCTTTACTGCAAAGCCAGGTGAGACCATCGGTATCATCGGCGGTACCGGATGTGGTAAATCTACTCTGGTGAACCTGATCCCACGTTTCTATGATGTGACTTCCGGTAATGTGGTAATTGATGGAAATAATGCAAAAGAATATCCATTTTCACAGCTTCGTAAAAAGGTTGGTATGGTACCCCAGCAGGCGGTTCTGTTTAAGGGAACCATCCGCGACAATATGAAGTGGGGCAAGGAGGACGCTACAGATGAAGAAATCCAGCGTGCCCTTTCCATTGCACAGGCAAGTGATTTTGTAAACAGCAAGCCGGAAGGCTTAAATACCATGGTAAGCCAGGGTGGTTCCAACCTTTCCGGTGGACAGCGCCAGCGTCTTACTATCGCAAGGGCACTGGTGGGAGATCCCGAGATCCTGATCATGGATGACAGTGCTTCTGCCCTTGACTTTGCCACAGATGCGGCTCTTCGTCATGCTATTCATGAGCAGACCAAGGGAATGACCGTGTTTATCGTTTCCCAGAGGGCGACCTCCATCAAACAGGCGGACAAGATCCTGGTCCTGGACGATGGGGAGCTGGTTGGTGTGGGAACACACAAAGAACTTATGGAATCCTGTGAGGTTTACAGAGAAATCTGTCTGTCACAGCTTTCCGAACAGGAGGTGAACCGCTGATGGGAAAGAATAAAGACACCATGAAAAGAGTGCTGAAATTTATCAGCCCTTACAAAGCAAAAATTATCATTATGCTTCTTACAGCGCTTGTCACCGTTGCATTTACTTTGTATACACCAATTCTTATTGGTAACGGTGTGGACAATATCGTAGGACCTGGAAATGTAAATGTAGCCGGACTTTTGAAAGTGCTTGGCACTCTGGCTGTGATCGTTGTGGGAAATGCAGTTTCCCAGTGGGTGATGAACCTTCTTACCAACCAGGTTACCTACAGTGTGGTACAGGATGTACGAAGCCAGGCTTTTGCCCATCTTCAGGAGGTACCGGTATCTTATATTGATGCCAACCAGCCAGGAGATATTTTAAGCCGTATTGTTTCCGATGTGAGCCAGTTTTCAGATGGTCTTCTTATGGGCTTTACCCAGTTGTTTACTGGTGTGCTGACCATCTTTGGAACCATTGGGTTTATGCTTTCCATCAGTGTGAAGATCGCGGTGATCGTTATTTTGCTTACCCCGATCTCCCTGTTTGTGGCAAGCTTTATTGCAAGCAGAACCTTCCGTATGTTCCAGGAGCAGTCTGAGAAGAGGGCTGAGATGACCTCTATCGTGGAGGAGCTTGTTGGAAATCAGAAGATCGTGCAGGCTTTTTCCTATGAGGAGAGGGCAAATGAACGTTTTGGAAAAGTAAATGAAGAGCTTCAGGTCTGCGGAATCAAGGCTATTTTCTTTTCCTCTATTACAAACCCGTCCACACGTTTTGTAAATGGTCTTGTTTACACTGCAGTTGGAATTTTTGGTGCATTTACGGTAATTAAGGGCGGCATGACAGTTGGACAGCTGACCAGTTTTCTGAACTATGCTAACCAGTATACCAAGCCATTTAATGAGATTTCCGGCGTTATCACAGAGCTGGAGAATGCGCTGGCCTGTGCGAAACGTCTGTTTGACTTTATCGACACACCAGTACAGGAGCCAGATGCCCCAGGTGCTGTGGAACTGGAGAAAGCGGACGGCCGTGTAAGTGTGGAGAATGTTTCTTTCTCTTACAGAAAAGAGGTTCCGCTGCTTACGGACATTTCCATTGATGTAAAACCTGGACAGCGAATTGCCATTGTTGGACCTACCGGATGTGGTAAGACCACTATGATCAACCTGCTTATGAGATTCTATGATGTGGATAAGGGACAGATCAGGGTGAGCGGTTATCCGGTAAGAGAGCTGACTCGTGACAGCCTGAGACGAAACTTTGGTATGGTGCTTCAGGAGACCTGGCTGAAGGCGGGAACCATCCGTGAGAACATTGCTTATGGAAAGCCGGATGCCACTTTGGAAGAGGTTATGGAGGCTGCTAAGCATGCACATGCCCACAGCTTTATCAAGCGTATGCCAAATGGCTATGATACCGTGATCTCAGAAGGCGGCGGAAACATTTCCCAGGGACAGAAGCAGCTCCTTTGTATTGCAAGGGTTATGCTGATGCACCCGGCTATGCTGATCCTGGACGAGGCCACTTCCTCTATTGATACCCGTACTGAGGTGAAGGTCCAGAAGGCTTTTGCAGAGCTGATGGAGGGAAGAACCAGTTTTATTGTTGCACATCGTCTTTCTACTATTCAGGAGGCAGATCTGATCCTGGTCATGAAGGATGGAAATATTATCGAGCAGGGCAAGCATGAGGAACTGTTGGCGAAGAAGGGCTTCTATGCGAACCTGTATGAGAGCCAGTTTGCGGTTTCCTGAGAGAAGAAACTGCGGAAAAAGAACGGAGGATGAAGGATGGGAGATTCCGAGAACAAGAGCCCTGAGGGGGACAGAAACGAGAATACAAGTGCAGCTGCTTCTGAGGAAAAAGCTGGCGGGGAGAATCCAAAAAGCGGAGTTCCTATGCGAACTTATCTGATCATGATCCTGGCAGGCGTTTACGTGGCTTATCTTGGCGTTTCGCTTTGTCAGAATGTGATAAAAGGAGCAAAAGGCAGCAGCCCTGGATTTATGGTGGCTGGAATTGTGTTTATTGTGCTGGGCGTGGTGTTTGTGGTAAGTGGACTTAGAAACAGCATGAAGCTGAGCAAGGCCAAGAAGGAGCAGGAGGCTGGTGGAGAATCACAGCTTTCTGGAACAGAGCCAGAAGCTGGGGAAGCTCAGAAAACAGCCGCTGCACAGAGCAGTCCGTCCCAGGGAAAAAAGATGTCTATTGCAGAGCGTGCCAACCTGGTGAACCAGCTGGGGGATGCAAACGAGGACGAAGAAGAATAAAATTCATATGAGTATATAAAAACAGACTTCCGGATGAAAACGATCCGGAAGTCTGTTTTAAATTTACGCGAGCGACGAGCCAAAGTCCATGCTTGCATGAGACCTTGGCAACTGCCGCGATAACGGGTAAAACTCGCGGAGCATGTTTTGGCTCCTTGTTTAGCGCCGTTTTCTGCGCCGACGTTTCCCACTTGGGTTATGTAGGGTGGACCAGCAGAATGCCTGTACCAGCAGGATTCCTACGGTAACACCGATGCTGTCAATCCCCACGTCTCTCACAGAAGGACCGCGGTCTGCCACGAAAGACTGGTGGTATTCGTCAAATCCGGCGAAGCCCACGCAGATCACCCCTGCCAGCAGGATCAGCCAGATTCCTCTTACGCCATAGACATAGAGCGGAAAAGAAATGGCAATGGCCAGCAGACAATACTCTGTCATGTGAGCTGCCTTTCGTACATAAAATTCAATGGAACTTGCAGAATAAGCAAGCTCATCATAAGATTTGTTTTCGTTTAGAACTTCATTCTTGGTTTCTACAATCTGGTAGCTGACCTCATAGCTTAAGGCCCCGGACACCTCCCCTGTCTGGGCTGAAAATGAATAGATCACATACATCATCACAATTGCAGGAAGAAAAGAAAGAGGTTTCAGTAAATGGATTAAAATTTTCTTCATGGGGTTTACTATAACATGGGAAAATGAGATTGTAAAGAAAAAGGTGATTTGACAAGGCCTTGAAAAAACAACAAAACCAGAGCAACCAGGAGGGAGACAGGAAGGCAAAGAACTTGTTATTTACAGGAATCTATGCTAAAATTGTTGAAGTATGAAAAGCAGCGGGATACCTGATGGGGAGAGGCTCTGGCAGACGGGTATCGTGCTGCTATAAAGAACGCACAATGGAGACCAGGAGGAAAAGGACAGGTATGAGTTTAGCTGATCATATTTTTATAGATATGTGTAAAGACGTAATTGAGAACGGAACCAGTACAGAAGGGGAGAAAGTCCGTCCGGTGTGGGAGGATGGCACTTCTGCTTATACGATCAAACGTTTTGGTGTTGTGAACCGCTATGATCTGAGAAAAGAATTTCCAGCGCTGACCCTTCGCAAGACTGCATTAAAAAGCGCCATGGATGAGATTCTCTGGATCTGGCAGAAGAAATCAAACAACATTCATGACCTTCACAGCCATATCTGGGACAGCTGGGCAGACGAGGAAGGTTCCATTGGAAAAGCATATGGCTATCAGCTGGGCGTGAAGCACCAGTACAAAGAAGGCATGATGGATCAGGTTGACCGTGTTCTTTATGATCTGAAGAATAATCCATACAGCCGCCGTATTATGACCAATATTTATGTACATGAAGATCTTCATGAGATGAATCTTTACCCATGTGCTTACTCTATGACCTTCAATGTAACAAAAGAGCCGGGAAAGGACAAGCTGACCTTAAATGCCATTTTGAACCAGCGTTCCCAGGATATCCTGGCGGCAAATAACTGGAACGTATGCCAGTATTCCCTGCTGTTGATGATGATCGCACAGTGCTGTGACATGGAAGCAGGTGAGCTGGTGCATGTGATCGCAGACTGCCATATTTATGACAGACATGTTCCGGTTATCAAGGAGCTGATTTCCAGAACCCCTTATCCGGCACCGACTGTGAAACTGAACCCGGATGTGAAGAATTTCTACGATTTTACCACAGATGACCTGATCGTGGAGAATTACCAGACATGGCCGCAGATTAAGAATATTCCGATTGCAATTTAAATAAAAAGGAGATTATAAAAAATGAAAATTATCGTAGCAGCAGATAAAAACTGGGGAATTGGAAAAGACAATAAGCTTCTGGTAAGTATCCCGGCAGATATGAAAATGTTCCGCCAGGAGACCACCGGCAAGGTGTGCGTGATGGGAAGAAAAACTCTGGAGAGCTTTCCAGGAGGACTTCCGCTGAAAAACCGTACCAATATCGTTCTTACCAAAAACCAGAATTATAAAGTGAAAGATGCCATTATCGTTCATTCTATCGAAGAACTGATGGAAGAACTGAAAAAGTATCCGGCAGAAGAGGTATACTGCATTGGCGGTGACACCATTTACAAACAGCTTCTTCCGTATTGTGATGTGGCACAGGTTACCAAGATTGATTTCGCCTACATCGCAGACAGCTATTTCCCCAATCTGGATGAAGACCCAGAATGGCATGTAGCTGCTGAGAGCGAAGAGCAGACTTATTTTGATCTGGAATATAAGTTTGTGAGATATGAGAGAAATAAATAATTTGAATTGAATGTGTTAGAATTAAAATCAGTTCTGCTACTGCGGCAGAGCTGATTTTTTGTATAATAGGCTATTATAAAAAACTCCAGGCAGAGTTCTTACTTGTAACCTAGAGCCTTTTTCAAACACGCTCTAGTACATAAAAAATAGGGAGAATTGCTTAAGAAGCGGGGAAAAGTAGTGCTGTTGAAAGCATCCTGCTGTAGGAGAGGAACTTTTGGTTATATCTACCAAGCAGTAGATTTTTTGCACATATAAAAGGCTCCGGCATTTTCGTTATGCCGGAGCTCTATTGTGCGCTGTGTAATATTCATATCAAAAAGATACGAAAAATGTGAATCTTAGAAAAATTACTCGATAACTTTCAGCCATCCTTCAGGAGCCTGGATACGGCCCATCTGGATTCCGGTAAGGGTCTCATAAAGTTTCTTGGTGATTGGTCCCATTTCGTTCATGCCGCTTGGGAAGCAGATCTCTTTGCCGTGGTCAAAGATCTTTCCAACAGGAGAGATAACAGCAGCAGTACCGCAAAGACCGCACTCTGCGAAATCTTTTACTTCGTCGAAGTATACTTCTCTTTCCTCTGCCTCAAGTCCAAGGTACTCCTTAGCAACATAGATCAGGGAACGACGTGTGATAGATGGAAGGATGCTGTCGGACTTCGGAGTAACAACCTTGCCGTCTTTTGTTACGAACAGGAAGTTTGCGCCGCCTGTCTCCTCAACTTTGGTACGTGTCTTGGAATCAAGATACATGTTCTCATCGAAGCCGTTCTTATGAGCATCAACGATTGCATGAAGGCTCATTGCGTAGTTCAGACCAGCTTTGATATGACCGGTACCGTTCGGTGCAGCACGGTCGAAGTCGCTGACACGGATTGTGATCGGCTTAGCGCCGCCCTTGAAGTATGGTCCAACAGGTGTGGTAAATACACGGAACTGATACTCGTTAGCTGGTTTTACACCGATAACAGCGTCGCTTCCGAACATGTACGGACGTACATATAAAGTAGCACCGGAACCATATGGCGGAACATATGCTGCATTTGCTTTAATTGTCTGAACAACCGCGTCAACAAAACGGTCTTTCGGGAATACCGGCATTTCCAGTCTTGCTGCGGAATGCTCCATACGCTCACCGTTCAGGTCAGGACGGAAAGTAACGATACGTCCGTCTTCTGTAGTGTATGCTTTCATACCTTCAAAAACAGTCTGTGCATACTGAAGAACGCCTGCACACTCACTGATGGTAACGGTATCATCTGTGGTAAGGCCTCCCTCATCCCATTTGCCGTCTTTATAATTAGATACATAACGGTAGTCTGTTTTTACATAGCCAAAGCCCAGGTTGCCCCAGTCGATGTCTTTTTTCTCCATAACAATTTCCTCCTAGCGTGGTTTCTTGGGGTAGATTCTGAATATGAATCCACAACGTTTTTACTATTGTAAAACTTTTAAGTGTGAAATTCAATGGGAAAAGTAGAAATTACCGTGATTTTCCTGTGAAAAAGATGACGAAAAAGGATAATGTGTTTATATTTTATGTTGTCTTGTTTTTTGAAGGGGATTTTTGTATAATAATAAGACAGGTGTTATGAAATAAAATATCCGGAGGAAAAGATGGGATATAACGAATTTGATGAGCTTGGAGACAAGATCCAGGACATCATCGACAGTGCGATAAATGAGAAAAATTACCAGAAGCTGAGCCAGAGTATTAACCAGACGCTGAATAAGGCCATTGATAATGGAAGTGACGCCCTTCGGGATGCGCTGAACAATACGGTGGGAAGTGGGAAATACACCAATTACCGCAGCGGCGGCTCTTATGATTACAGGAAGAACCGGTCCTGGGATTTTCAGAAGGATGGGAATGGACAGGGAACTGGTTATCAGGGATATGCTGGCGCGAAAGGGAAGAATTCACGGAATGGGAATTCACAGAACTTTGGCTCCGGCAGACAAGATGCTGCTGGACAAAATACAAATCTGGCGCTGTATTCCCCGGCCAATGGGATTAAGGTAAAAGGGATTCTGAAGACTGTGTTTGGTGGGATTCTTACCGGAACCTTTGGAATTGCCACAATGGTGGTTGGTGGAATTGGAGCAGGTTTTGGTAACAGTGGTATGCTTGGACTTTCTGCTGTATTAGCTGTATTTACGGCTGCTAGTGGAGTCCTTCTCAGCCAGGGCTGTACCAGCCTTACCAGTTTAAGACGCCGCAGCAAATACATTAAGGCTCTTGGCTGCCATACCTACTGTAATTTCCAGCAACTGGCCCAGGCCGTTGGAAAGCCGGTGAAATTTGTAAAAAAAGATATCAAACGTATGATCAGCAAAGGCTGGTTTTTGCAGGGACATGTTGATAAACAGGAGACCTGCCTGATCACAAGCAATGAAACCTATGACCAGTACGTAAGCACCCAGAAGCAGTTAGAAGAAAGAGACCGCCAGGAGGCAGTGCTTCGTCAGCAGGCAGAGGAAAGAAATCGCCAGGAAAATAGACTGCGTGAAGAGGCAGACACCCGGGCGCGGATGGAGGCAGAGCGTGAGGCAGATGAGAGAGCGAAGCTTTCCCCGGAAGTGCAGCAGGTTCTGGACAAGGGAAACGAATTCCTTTACAAGATCTGCCGTAGCAATGATGCCATTCCAGGAGAAGAGATTTCCAGAAAAATCTCCCGCATGGAACTGATCATAGCGAAGATTTTTGAACGGGCCAAGGCACACCCGGAGGTCATTCCGGATCTGAACCGTCTTATGGATTATTATCTTCCAATGACCGTGAAACTTCTGAATGCTTATGAAGAGATGGACAGTCAGCCGGTTCAGGGAGAGAATATTACTTCCTCCAAGAAAGAAATCGAGGAGACGATCGATACCCTGAATGTGGCTTTTGAGAAGCTTCTGGATTCCATATTTGAGGATACTGCCATAGATGTATCCAGTGACATTTCTGTGCTGAATACAGTTCTGGCACAGGAAGGGCTGACGGAAGATGAGCTTACCCGCATGAGAAGAGAAGCTGGAAAAAACAAACAAGTTTAGTAGATTGCCGGGCGTAAGCCTGGATTACGAATACGTTCAGCAGTTACGAAACAACGAATGTCTGCTGGTAAATCCTGGCAGACCTATACACAAGGAGGACGCTATGGGAAACGAATTTACAGGTTTTGAAGATAACGCACCTACACTGACACTGGAGCCGGTTCTGGATGAGCCGAAGGCAGAGGTGACCGTACAGCCGGAGGCAGAAGCTGCGAAAAAGGAAATGGAGCAGACCGTTCTTTCCCCAGAAGAGCAGCAGATGGTAGACAGCTTTGCTAAGAAGATCGACATTGAGAATACCAACCAGATCCTTCAGTACGGTGCCGGAACCCAGAAGAAAATGGCTGATTTTTCCGACGCCGCTCTTGAGAATGTCCGTACACAGGACCTTGGTGAAGTAGGAGACCTGATCACCCAGGTGGTTGGGGAACTCCGGGATTTCGACGCCGCTGAGGAAGAGAAAGGTTTCCTTGGATTTTTCAAGAAACAAGGAAATAAGATCGAGAACATGAAGAACCGCTATGCCAAGGCAGAGGTAAATGTGCAGAAGATCACTACCTCTCTTCAGGATCACCAGATGCGTCTTATGAAGGACTCCGCAGTTCTGGAGAAAATGTATGCCCAGAATCTGAACTATTATAAAGAACTGACCATGTACATTCTTGCTGGAAAACAAAAGCTGCAGGAGGTACGGGAAGGCAAGTTAAAAGACCTGGAAGCCAGGGCAGCAGCCAGCGGACTCCCGGAGGATGCCCAGGAAGCCAAAGATCTGGACAGCAAATGCAACCGTTTTGAAAAGAAGCTTCATGATCTGGAACTGACCAGAACCATTTCCCTGCAGACAGCACCACAGATCCGTCTGGTACAGAACAACGATACCCTCATGGTGGAAAAAATCCAGACAACGATCGTCAATACCATTCCACTTTGGAAGAGCCAGATGGTGCTGGCACTTGGAATCGCCCATTCCACAGAAGCCGCCCAGGCCCAGCGCCAGGTAACAGACCTGACCAACGAGCTTCTGAAGAAAAATGCAGAGGCGCTTCACCTTGCATCCACAGAGACCGCCAAGGAATCCGAGCGCGGTATCGTGGACATTGAGACCCTGAAGCAGACCAACCAGGAGCTGATCGCCACTTTGGATGACGTTATGAACATCCAGAAGGAGGGCCGCGCCAAGAGAGCCCAGGCAGAACTGGAAATGCGCAAGATGGAAGAAGATTTGAAGAATAAATTGTTGGAAATCCAGCATTAAATTGCAAGAAGCAGTCAATACAAACACGAGCAGTATGCCTGAGAATATTTGCAAAATGCTGTGAAAGTAACCGTGCAGCAGGGGTGTCACAGACATCCCTTTTGTGCCCTTTAAATATAGAAGAAATGTGAGGAACTACGTATGTACAGAGACCATACCAAAGTAATTCAGATAGGAAATAAGAAGATTGGAGGCGGAAACCCCATCCTGATCCAGTCCATGACCAATACAAAAACAGAAGATGTACAGGCAACGGTAGAACAGATCCTTGCCCTGGAAGCAGCCGGTTGTGATATTATCCGCTGTGCAGTCCCTACCATGGAAGCTGCCAAAGCCCTGAAAGAGATCAAAAAGCAGATCCACATTCCTCTGGTAGCAGACATTCATTTTGATTATCGTCTTGCTATTGCAGCCATGGAAAACGGTGCTGACAAGATCCGCATCAATCCAGGAAATATTGGAAGCACAGAGCGGATCAAGGCTGTTGTAGACGTTGCCAAGGAGCGTAATATCCCTATCCGTGTAGGAGTAAACAGCGGTTCCCTGGAAAAAGACCTGGTGGAGAAATACCACGGCGTTACTGCAGAAGGCCTGGTAGAAAGTGCTCTTGACAAGGTGCGCATTATTGAAGAACTGGGCTACGACAATCTGGTGATCAGCATCAAATCTTCTGATGTTATGATGTGCGCCAAGGCTCACGAGCTGATTGCAAAACAGACCAATTATCCTCTCCACGTGGGAATTACAGAGGCTGGAACCCTTTATTCCGGTAATATCAAATCCGCTATAGGACTTGGCATTATTTTATATCAGGGAATCGGTGACACCATCCGTGTTTCCCTGACAGGTGCTCCTCTTGAGGAGGTAAAATCCGCCAAACGTATTCTGAAAACTCTTGGACTTCGCAAAGGAGGCGTGGAAGTAGTTTCCTGTCCAACCTGCGGCCGTACCCAGATCGACCTGATCGGTCTCGCCAATAAAGTAGAAACCATGGTGCAGGATATCCCTCTTGACATTAAGGTTGCCGTTATGGGCTGTGTAGTAAATGGCCCGGGAGAGGCGAAAGAGGCAGATATTGGAATTGCAGGCGGCGTAGGCGTAGGTCTTCTGATCAAAGGCGGCGAGATCGTGAAGAAGGTACCGGAGAATCAGCTACTGGATACTTTGAGAGAAGAATTGATGAATTGGGATAACAATAAGACTCAGGAGTAATAACAAACAGAAGGTGTATATTCTATAAATGGAAAAAGAATTTTTTGACGTATTTCCAAACTTAAAACTGAAGCAGGAATTAAGCGAACTTCTGGAAGATGTGATCGTCACCAAGGTAGCCTGTAACTCAGCCAAAACCTGTGTCCGCGTCTACTTAAAAAGTGACCGCTGGATCCACAAAAAGCACATTTTCAGCCTGGAAGAGCAGATCAAGAGACAATGCTTCCCAGGGCTTGAGGTAAGTGTAAAGGTAATCGAGAAGTTCCATTTGTCCAGACAGTACACGCCGAAGAATTTTCTGGATACCTACCGTTCCAGTATGGAGCTGGAGCTTCGCAATTATAATATGCTGGAGTACAACCTGTTCAAGCAGGCCCAGATCACGTTTCCAGAAGATGACTGCCTGAACATGGTGCTCCCGGATTCTGTGATCTCCAGACAGAAAAGCGAGATCTTGATCGAGTACCTTCATAAGGTATTCTGCGAGCGCTGTGGAATGGACCTGAAGGTTTCCCTGGATTATGTACAGACGGAGGAGAGCAAATACCGCAAGAATGCGGCCATTCAGATTCGCCAGGAAGTGGCAAATGTGCTGAAGCACGCCAAGCTTTCCACAGAAGGAGAAGAGGCAGCACCGGCTCCTGTGGCAGAGGAAAAAGCTGGAAAAGGGGCAGCAGAGGGCAAGACCGCCGCTGCCAAGCCGGAGAAAAAAGCTGCAGCCCAGGAAAAGAAGCCTTTCGAGAAAAAACCATTCGAGAAGAAGGGCAAATGGGGCGATTTCCGCGGAGGCTTCCGAAAGGATCCAAACCCGGATGTTATCTATGGAAGGGATTTCGAGGACGAACCGATCCCACTGGAAAATATTGTACAGGAAATGGGAGAGGTGATCATCCGCTGCCAGGTTATGGATGTGGAAGCAAGGGAAATCCGAAACGAAAAGACCATTCTGATCTTCCCGGTTACGGATTTCACAGATTCCATTACAGTAAAAATGTTCCTGCGCAACGAGCAGGTACCGGAGATCAAAGAGCATGTGAAAAAGGGTGCCTTCCTGAAAATCAAAGGAGTCACTTCCATCGACCGTTTCGACGGGGAGCTTACCATCGGTTCTATTTCCGGAATTAAGAAAATCTCCGATTTCCGCAGCTCCAGGGTGGATACCAGCCCTCAGAAACGAGTGGAGCTTCACTGTCACACCAAGATGAGTGACATGGATGGCGTAACCGAGGCCAAGGCCCTGGTAAAACGTGCCTATGAGTGGGGACATCCTGCCATTGCCATTACAGACCACGGTGTGGTACAGGCGTTCCCGGAGGCAAACCACTGCTTTGATGCATGGGGCGGCTGTGTACCAAAAGACTCTGATTTCAAGGTGCTCTACGGCATGGAAGCCTACCTGGTAGACGACCTGAAAGGTATGGTCACCAATCCTAAGGGTCAGTCCTTAGATGGAAGATTCGTTGTTTTTGATATTGAGACCACGGGATTTTCCCCGCTTACCTGTAAGATCATCGAGATTGGTGCAGTACTGGTGGAAAATGGGAAGATCACAGACCGTTTTTCCACATTTGTCAATCCCCAGGTGCCAATTCCCTTCCGAATTGAGCAGCTGACCAGCATTAATGACAGTATGGTTATGGATGCCCGTCCAATTGAAGAAATTTTACCGGAATTTCTGAAATTCTGTGAAGGAGCTACCATGGTAGCCCACAACGCAGATTTTGATATGAGCTTTATTATAGAGAACTGCAATCGCATGGGAATCCCCAATGATTTTACCTATGTGGATACGGTAGGTATGGCAAGATTCCTGCTGCCGGCGCTGAACCGATTTAAGCTGGATACAGTGGCCAAGGCCGTTGGTGTTTCCCTGGATCACCATCACCGCGCGGTGGATGACGCAGAGTGTACGGAGCGTATTTTTGAAAAATTCGTAGGAATGTGCCGGGAAAGGGACATTACAGACGTAGACCAGCTGAATGAGCAGGGAAAAGTTTCCCCTGATACGATTAAGAAGCTGCCTACTTACCATGCCGTTATTTTCATGCGCAATGAGACGGGCCGTATCAATCTGTACAAGCTGGTAAGCCAGTCCCATATTAAGTACTTTAACCACAGGCCCCGTGTGCCGAAGAGCGTGTTCGAGGCACACAGGGACGGACTTCTTATTGGAAGTGCCTGCGAAGCCGGCGAACTTTACCAGGCTCTTTTACGGAACGCACCGGAACAGGAGATCGCAAGGCTGGTAAGCTTTTATGATTATCTGGAGATCCAGCCTCTTGGGAACAATATGTTCATGATCGAGGATGAGAAGAACGATACCATCCACTCCAAGGAAGACCTGATCGAGATCAACAAAAAGATCGTGAAGCTTGGAGAGCAGTTCCACAAGCCGGTTGTGGCTACCTGTGATGTCCATTTCATGGATCCCCAGGATGAAATCTACCGCCGTATCATCATGGCCGGAAGCGGTTTCAAGGATGCGGACAACCAGGCGCCTCTTTATCTTCGCACCACAGAAGAAATGCTGGAGGAGTTTTCCTATCTGGGAAGCGAGAAGGCAGAGGAAGTGGTAATTACAAATACAGTGAAGATAGCGGATATGATAGAGAAAATGTCCCCTATTCATCCGGATAAATATCCGCCGGTCATTGAGAACTCCGACCAGGATTTAAAGGATATGTGCTTCCAGAAGGCACATGAAATGTATGGGGAGGTTCTTCCGAAGATTGTGGAAGACCGTCTGGACAAAGAGCTGAACTCTATTATTTCCAATGGATATGCGGTGATGTATATCATTGCCCAGAAACTGGTGTGGAAGTCCAATGCAGACGGCTATCTGGTTGGTTCCCGAGGTTCTGTTGGATCTTCCCTGGCAGCCACTATGTCTGGTATTACAGAGGTTAACCCTTTGCCGCCTCATTATCTTTGCCCAAATCCGGAGTGCAAGTACAGCGACTTTGATTCCCCGGAGATCAAGACATTTGCAGGTATGGCGGGGTGCGACATGCCAGACCGGATCTGCCCGAAATGCGGCACCAAGATGACGAAACAGGGCTTTGACATTCCTTTTGAGACCTTCCTTGGATTTAAGGGAGACAAGGAGCCTGATATCGACCTGAACTTCTCGGGAGAGTATCAGTCCAATGCCCATCATTATACAGAGGTTATATTCGGAAAAGGTCAGACCTTCAAGGCTGGAACCATCGGTACCCTTGCAGATAAGACCGCATTCGGATATGTGAAGAACTACTTTGAAGAGCGGGGACAGCACAAGCGTTCCTGCGAGATCAACCGGATTGTACAGGGCTGCACCGGTATCCGGCGAAGCACCGGCCAGCATCCTGGAGGAATTATCGTACTCCCTATGGGAGAGGAAATAGAGAAATTTACCCCGGTCCAGTACCCGGCAAACGATTCCAGCAGTGGATTTATCACCACCCATTTTGATTACCACTCCATTGACGGAAACCTGCTGAAGCTGGATATTCTGGGACACGATGATCCCACCATGATCCGTACCCTTGAGGATATGACAGACTTAAATGCAAGAGAGGTCCCTCTTGATGATAAGGCAGTTATGTCATTATTTGCCAGCACCGAAGCTCTTGGGATCGAGCCCAAGGACATTGGCGGCTGTAAGCTGGGCTGCCTTGGAATTCCAGAGTTTGGTACTGATTTCGCCATGCAGATGCTGATTGATACCAAGCCGAAATATTTTTCCGACCTGATCCGTATTGCGGGACTTTCCCACGGTACTGACGTTTGGCTGGGAAATGCACAGACTCTGATCGAAGAAGGGAAGGCTACTATTTCTACAGCAATCTGTACCCGAGATGATATTATGATCTATCTCATTGGCCAGGGGGTGGAGAGTGGTCTTGCCTTTACCATCATGGAGAGCGTCCGTAAGGGAAAAGGCCTCCGTGACGAATGGATCACCACCATGAAGGAACACGGCGTTCCAGACTGGTACATCTGGTCTTGTAAGAAAATCAAATACATGTTCCCGAAGGCCCATGCGGCGGCTTACGTTATGATGGCCTACCGAATCGCCTGGTTCAAGGTGTTCCAGCCGCTGGCTTACTACGGGGCATATTTTAGTATCCGTGCTACTGCTTTTTCCTATGAGTTGATGTGTATGGGAAAAGAGAAGCTGGAGTTTTATATGGCGGAGATCCGTAAGAAGGGAGATTCTGCATCCAAGAAAGAACAGGATACCCTGAAGGATATGCGTATTGTCCAGGAAATGTATGCAAGAGGCTATGATTTCATGCCGATTGATATTTACCGGGCAAAGGCGCACCGTTTCCAGATCATAGAGGGCAAGCTGATGCCGTCTATTGATTCTATAGAAGGTCTTGGAGATAAGGCGGCGGACGCTGTGGTGGACGCGGCTGCACAGGGAAGATTCCTTTCCAAGGATGATTTCCGCGACCGGACCAAGGTCAGCAAGACCGTAATTGATCTGATGGATAAACTTGGTCTGTTTGGGGATATTCCACAGTCCAACCAGATTTCGCTGTTTGATTTCTCTACGAATGCTGGTTAAGGGAGAGAAGTCTGATTTACGCGAGCAACGAGCAGAGGGTATTTTTGTTTGCTATTTTAGATAGATACTGTAATTAGAAAATTCAGATGTTGCTGACTGCATCCAGAAGTGGGCTGCAGTCAGGCTGCTTGCAAAACAGGAGGTTTCATGAAGACAGAAGAACTGCGCTACCTACAACGTCTGGCGGAGCTTTACCCTACCATTGGGAAGGCTTCCACAGAGATCATCAACCTTCAGTCTATTCTCAATCTGCCAAAGGGCACCGAGCATTTCCTCTCTGACATCCACGGAGAGTACGAGGCTTTTTCCCATGTACTCCGAAACGGCTCCGGTGCAGTGCGTAAGAAGATAGACGATGTATTCGGACATACCTTAAGCAACAGTGACAAACGTTCCCTGGCAACCCTTGTGTATTACCCCAAGGAGAAGATTGCCTATGTGAAAAAGACCGAGACGGACATGGAGAACTGGTACAAGATCACCTTGTACCGTCTCATTGAAGTGTGCAAGACAACCGCCTCCAAGTATACCAGATCCAAGGTGCGAAAAGCACTTCCGGCTGACTATGCCTATGTGATCGAAGAGCTGATCACGGAGAAAGCGGAGGTCCTGGACAAAGAGGCCTACTACGATTCCATTGTGGATACCATCATCGACATTGGAAGGGCAGAGAATTTTATCATTGCCCTTGCGGAGCTGATCCAGAGGCTGGTCGTAGACCATCTTCATGTGCTGGGAGACATTTACGACAGAGGACCGGGCCCTCACTTTATTATGGACCGTCTCATGGAGTACCATTCCCTGGATATCCAGTGGGGAAACCATGATGTGGTGTGGATGGGAGCTGCTGTGGGACAGGCTGCATGCATGGCAACGGTGATCCGGAACAGCATCCGTTATGGCAACCTGGACATTCTGGAGGATGGCTACGGGATCAATATGATGCCCCTTGCCGCTTTTGCAATGGAAGTGTATGGGGATGATCCATGTGAGGTTTTTGAGGTTCACGGAAATCCTTCCAATTACAATGCACTTGAGAAGGAACTGAGCCGGAAAATGCACAAGGCCATTTCCGTGATCCAGTTTAAGCTGGAAGGAGCACTTGCCAAGGAACATCCCGATTTTCACATGGAAAACCGGTGTGTGCTGGAGGGCATTGATCCGGAAAATGGTACGGTGCGTCTGCCAGATGGAAGTGTGCATAAGCTTCTGGACTGCCATTTTCCAACCATTGACTGGGAGCATCCCTATGAGCTCACAGACGGGGAAAAAGAGGTGATAGAGCGTCTGACCTCTGGTTTTCGCAACTGTGAGAAGCTTCAGAACCACATGCAGCTTCTTCTGGACAAAGGCGGCCTTTATAAGACTTATAACGGCAATCTTTTGTTCCATGGAAGCATTCCGCTGAACGAAGACGGAACCTTAAAAGAAGTTGAGATTTACGGTGAGACTTGTAAAGGCAAGGCACTTTATGATAAACTGGAAGCCTACGTAAGAAAAGCATTTTTCACCGTAGATGAGAAGGAGAAGAAGGCAAGCCAGGATATTTTGTGGTATATCTGGGCCGGACCAAATTCCCCACTATATGGAAAAGATAAAATGACCACCTTCGAGCGTTACTTTATCGCAGATAAAGAGACACACAAGGAGAAAAAGAATGCCTACTATCACCTCTGGGAGAAGGAAGAGGTGGTAAACCGCATGCTGGAAGAATTCGGACTGGATCCGGAGGAAGGGCATATTATCAATGGTCATGTGCCGGTACATCAGCTGGAGGGAGAGAATCCGGTGAAATGTAACGGCAAGGTGATCGTAATTGACGGTGGTTTCTGTGAGGCGTACCGGAATGTGACCGGTATTGCCGGATATACTCTTGTTTATAGTTCCTATGGCTTGAGCCTGACTGCACATGAGCCTTTTACCTCGGCGGAGGATGCAGTGGCTACCGAGCGGGACATTGTGTCAAACCGTGTGGCGGTCCGCTACAATCCAAGGCGTGCCCTTGTTGGGGATACGGATAACGGTAAGGCACTGAAAGAACGAATTCAGGAGCTGAAACAGCTTTTGGATGCCTACAGAAAAGGCGTTATAAAGGAGAAAAAATAAGGAGACTAAGGAAAAATGGGTGGAATTTTTGGTGTTGCTTCAAAGTCTGATTGTGTAATGGATCTGTTTTTTGGAATTGATTATCACTCCCATCTGGGTACCAGGAGAGGTGGAATGGCTGTATATAGCAGAAACGCCGGGTTTAACCGGGTGATCCACAATATTGAGAACTCTCCGTTCCGTACCAAGTTTGACAAGGATGTGGCAGAGATGGAAGGAAATCTTGGAATCGGCTGTATTTCCGATAATGAACCACAGCCCCTTCTGGTGCGCTCCCATCTTGGAAATTTTGCAATTACTACAGTTGGTAAGATCAACAATATAGAAGCTTTGGTGGAGAAATGCTTCAAGGATGGGCACACCCATTTTCTGGAGATGAGCGGCGGCAGCGTGAACCCTACAGAGGTGACTGCTGCGCTGATCAATCAGAAGGACAGTATTGTGGAGGGAATCCGGTATGCACAGGAGATGATCGAGGGTTCCATGACCCTTCTTCTTATGACTGGGGAGGGGATTTATGCCGCCCGTGACCGGTATGGACGGACCCCTCTGGTAATCGGCAAGAAAGAGGATGCATGCTGCGCTTCATTTGAAAGTCATGCTTATATCAATCTTGGATATGAAGATCTGAAGGAACTGGGACCTGGAGAGATCGATTTTATTACTCCGGAGGGAGCACAGGTGCTCCAGAAGCCTGGAGACAAAATGCGGATCTGTTCTTTCCTGTGGGTATATTATGGGTATCCTACCTCTACCTATGAGGGCGTAAACGTAGAGGAAATGCGCTATAAGTGCGGAGATATCCTGGCTGGAAGAGATGCAGGAGAGGTAAATCCGGACCTGGTAGCAGGAGTGCCGGATTCTGGTATTGCACATGCCATCGGTTATGCAAACCGTTCCGGAGTGCCATTTGCCCGTCCGTTTATTAAATATACCCCTACCTGGCCAAGATCCTTTATGCCTACACAGCAGAGCCAGCGAAACCTGATCGCCAGAATGAAGCTGATCCCGGTACATAGACTGATCAAGGATAAGAGCCTTCTTATGATCGATGACTCCATTGTAAGAGGTACCCAGCTTCGGGAGACTACCGAATTCCTCTATAATAATGGTGCAAAGGAAGTGCACATCCGCCCGGCATGTCCGCCTCTTTTATATGGCTGCAAGTACCTGAACTTTTCACGTTCCAAGTCTGAGATGGACCTGATCACAAGACGGATCATTGCAAAGCGTGAAGGGGACAATGTGTCCGATCAGATCCTGCAGGATTATGCAAATCCGGATTCCACCAATTATAAGGAAATGCTGGAAGAAATCCGCAAGGAACTGAATTTTACCTCATTGAAATACCATCGTCTGGATGACCTGAAGAAGTCCATTGACATTGAGCCATGCAAGCTTTGTACCTATTGCTGGAATGGACAGGAATAAGTGATACTAAGGAGAAAGGGGACAGGCAGAGAGTAATTCGTTACTGGTCTGATTGTGAACAGTAACCGGAATTCTTTTACTGGAGGTGACCGTTTTTGAAAAAACACAACAAGGATGTACTAAAAGCAACCCTGTTTGCGCTGATCGCCATATTTGTTATGGTGGGGATTGCTGGAATCCTGTTTGCAAACCATAAAAAGAAAATTCAAAAAGAGCAGCAGAAGAAGGCTGCCATTGAAGCATTGGAAAAGGTGCCTACGGTGACACCAACTCCTGCGGCAACGGCAACGCCTACGCCGGAGCCTACTGCTACGGTAACACCCACTCCGGTGATCACCCGCGCACCTGCTTTTATGGCAAATGATTATCTGGGAACCTGGTACAGTAAGGATGGTCTGGTATGCCTTAGTATAGATGATCTTACTTTGAAGTCTGTTACCTTTACGTTTTCCCAGGCAAGTGACAGTGAGGGTACCAGGGTTTCAGAAGCTTCTGATACTGCAAAAGTTGCTGGAAATGCGGCGAAGCTGGACTTTACAGATTCCTGGGGAAATCAGGTAAGCGGCAATATGACCTTTGACCAGGGCAAGCTTTATCTGCGCCTGGATACGACTGTAACAGCTGATGGGGCAGGAATGGCTCCGAAGGTGGATGGCGTGATGACAAGGGAGAAAGCGGCAGCGGAAGCTACGGCTACACCTACGGAAACAGCGTCTGAGGAGAGCAAGGACATTTCCGGCAGAGATTACATATTCCCGGACAGCGACAGCCGTTATCTTACAGATGAGGATCTGGAAGGATATTCCTCTGATCAGCTGGAACTGGCGAAAAATGAGATTTATGCACGCCGTGGAAGAAAGTTTGTGACACAGAGGATCGCAGATTATTTTAACAGCAAATCCTGGTATAAAGGAACGGAAGATCCGGAGACCTTTGATGATAACCAGGGGGATATTTTCAACGAGTACGAAGTGGCCAATATCTCCAAGATCGCGGATACAGAGGAACTGCTTCGAAGCCAGGGCAAGTAGCCTTTGGATGGGAAAATGAAATGTTGAAAGCAAGAAATGAGGGGGACCAGAGTCCCCCTCATCAGATTGTAGACAAAGCCCTGCTTTTGCAGGGTTTTGCTATTGTTGGAACCGCTTTTCTGATATAATAAATATCAGAAGGGCGGTGTTTTTTATGATGACGAAAAATGC